>JBCCLY010000572.1:0-3414 GCA_039026655.1 Cyanobacteria bacterium P01_C01_bin.38
CTAAAATTAATCCTTGGAAAATAAAAAAAGTCCGCGTTTCAATACTAAATACTGATTGTTTAAACCGTTTTAATAGATTTGTATTTACAGTAAGAAGTTTGAATGCTCCCTAATACGTTCTTCCCGTAAATCGTCAATTATATTACAATCACTTTCCACTACTAATACATCGCCTTGATAATATAATTTAGGCTGTTTTTTCTCTGCACCCTCTGCGTCTCTGCGGTTTTTTATCATTTCGGTACAACTGGAAGTAAAAAATTAGGCGTTGCTCAATTGCAGTATGAAATTATGATTTTACCGCAGCCGGAGACGTAATATACAGCGGATTTCATCTTAATCAGGTACACAACATATCGTGATAAGGGAGTAGGGAGTAGGGAGTAGGGAGTAGAAAAATGTACCTCATTTAACTGCAAAGTGCTGTATTACGTCTCTACACTTCAAAATCTGTAATATCACCTTCTTCCACTATTCCCTGTTCCCCATTCCCCATTCCCTTTCAACAAACAGTTGCCAATGTACCTCGCATTTCGCTAGAATCTGTAGGCTTTAGGTAAGCACTTGGGGTAATGGCTATTCGCCCAAAACGTTGAAACGACATCCACCATAGTGCTTGATATTTACAGAAAATAGAGAAGGATATTGATGGCTAAACGCATACAGTTAGTTTTGAATGAAGATGTCTACAAATTAGGGAAATTTGGCGATTTAGTAGATGTAGCCCCCGGTTATGCTCGTAATTACTTGCTTCCTAAAAATTTGGCAACTTTTGTAACTCCCGGTATTCTTAAACAAGTTGAACGTCGCAGAGAATTAGAACGTCAGCGTCAAGAAGAATTACGACAAAAAGCTCTTGAGCAAAAAGCTACTTTGGAAAAAATTGGTAGCTTGAAAATTGCTAAGCAAGTTGGTGAAAACAACGCGATTTTTGGTACCGTTACCAGCCAAGATGTAGCTGATATCATCCAAGGTTCGACTGAAATGGAAGTCGATAAACGCGGTATTACTATTCCAGATATTAGCAGTTTGGGTACTTTTGAAGCTGAAATTAAACTACATTCTGATGTCAGTGCGACGGTAAATATTGAAGTTGTTGCCAGCGAGTAATTTTAGTTTTTGATTAATTTTTGATTAATTTTCTGAAAATTTGTTACTACGTTTTACTGCGGAAAACCATAGATAAATTGGATACATTTGTAATTTTCCATTAAATCTATGGTTTAATTATTTCAAAATTATTCATTATGTGTAGAGACGTTGCGGCGCAGTGTCTCTACATATTATTTGAGGACTATTTGCACTATAAAGGTAATAGTTCACTTGTTCTGTATTATTGTTTCGTATAATAAAATCTATCTCACGGGTTTATGTCTGAAGAATTAAATTTTCAAGGGAATGCAGATCGTCTCCCACCACAAAATATAGAAGCAGAAGAAGCTATTTTAGGCGGAATTTTACTAGATCCTGAAGCTATCAGCAGAATTAGCGATACTCTCAAACCGGAAGCTTTTTATATCGGCGCTCACAAGGATATTTATTCGGGAATGCTACAGCTTCAGACGAGCGGTAAGCCAACAGATTTACTTTCGGTGATTAGCTGGCTCAAAGATCGCGATTTACTAGAAAAAGTTGGCGGTAGAAACAAATTAGCTTCTTTGGTAGATAGAACTGTTTCAGCAGTTAATATTGACGCTTTAGCCGCTTTAGTAGTAGAAAAGTATCGGCGGCGGCAGTTAATTAGAGCCGGTAACGAGATAGTTTCATTAGGTTATGAAACCGAGACAGAATTTCGCACCGTTATCGACAAAGCAGAGCAAAAGGTTTTTGGTATTGCTCAAGCCCGCAATACCAGCGGATTAGTTCATATTTCTAATACTCTGATTAATACTTTCACGGATATCGAAGAACTCCATGAAGGTGTCGCATTACCCGGCATTCCTTGCGGATTCTACGATTTAGATGCAATGACAAGCGGATTCGGACGTTCGGATTTAATTATCATCGCCGGTCGTCCGTCTATGGGGAAATGTTTGCAGGAAGATACAGAATTATTGTTGAGTGACGGAAGTATTTCTACGATTAAGGAAATATATAACAGTCGCGAAGCAGAGTTGTTGACGCTGAAAAAGAATTGGAAATTTAGTTTTACTAAGCCCGAAGCGTTTATTGATGATGGGATTAAGCCAGTATTTGGCGTTAAAACCCGTTTGGGGAGATATATTGAAACAACTATTACCCATCCTTATTTGACTATAAACGGATGGCGGAAACTTGAAGAATTGAAAGTAGGCGATCAAATTGCCGTACCTCGTAAAATCAATGTATTTGGTAAGGATAAGATTCGTGAATGTGAAGTTAAATTATTAGCTTATTTGATTGGTGATGGTTGTTTAACCGATACAGTACCCAAATTTAGTAATATAAATCCTGCGATTCAGGAAGAGTTTACCGCTTCTGTTGGTGAATTTTCCGCTCAAGTGAGAATAAAAGAGAAAAAACGCTCCAAGCGATCGCCAATGCTTTTTGTGGAGACAAGCCATGAAATTGACAATCCTCTTATCCTATGGCTGGAAAAATTAGAATTATGGGGTAAAAAAGCCTCAGAAAAAACAATTCCTGGTTTTATCTTTAAATTAGAGCGTCAGCAGCTTGCTTTGTTTATCAATCGCTTATTTAGTACAGATGGATGGGCTAGCGTACTTAAAAGCGGACAAGTGCAGTTAGGTTATTACAGCGTTAGCGAAAAATTAGCGCGGCAGGTACAGCATTTATTGTTACGATTCGGGATTATTACAGTATTAAAAACTCGGTCGATCAAGTATAAAGATACTCGTCGGGAAGCTTGGCAGCTTGATATTACCAATGCTCGTGCAATCAAGAATTTCGTATCAGAAATTGGTATTTTTGGCAAAGAAGAAGTAATTTGCAAAGTTAAAGCAGCATTAAACCAAAAAAGATATCAAACAAATCGCGATTTGATACCTATAGAAATTTGGAAGCAGCTAGCAGCAGCAAAAGAAGAAGAAACTTGGACTGGATTAGCTAAACGAGCTGGAATTAAAGGGTATTCAAATATTCATGTTGGTAAACGTGCTTTATCCCGAGAAAGACTATTTTTGTTAGCAACAGCATTAGAAAATTTAAGTTTACAGCAGTTAGCAAGTAGCGATATATATTGGGATGAAATTGTTTCTATAGAGCCTATGGGAAACAAACAAGTTTACGATTTGACAATCCCAGATACTCATAATTTTGTTGCTAACGACATTTGTGTTCATAACACCGCATTTTGTCTTAACATAGCTCACAATGTTGCATCTTTGTATAAGCTACCGGTTGCGGTTTTTAGCTTAGAAATGTCAAAAGATCAGTTGGTGCAAAGACTATTATCCAGCGAAGCAGAGATCGAAA
>JBCCLY010000573.1:0-3411 GCA_039026655.1 Cyanobacteria bacterium P01_C01_bin.38
AAGGCTTTTTCGATTTACTTTCGATTTGTTCAGCAATTTCTCGCGAAGCTGCTTCATCCAATAACTTGTCCATCAGTAAGGATAAAAGCGAAGACTACACTGAACAGTTTACAGTGAACAGCGAACAGTGAACAGTTAGGAGTTAGGAGTTAGGAGTTATGAGTTGGGAGTTAGGAGTTAGGAGTTAGGAGTTAGGAGTTAGGAGTTAGGAATAAAAAGTTATATTCACATCTTGCATTAGTGATAGAAACCCGGTTTCTTGTCGGTTAAATAACGAGATATTCGTGTTTTCACGAACAGAAACCGGGTTTCTTTTAGCTTGTTGCCAATGGTGCAAGATATCAGTTTTAACTAACCTATTGTATGAGCCTTAAAATTGATTCCAAGACTGAAATATGCGCTTAAATTCACTCCCAACTCCTAACTCCTAACTCCTAACTCCCTACCCCCTACTCCCAAGCAAATCCAATCGTAACTACTGTTAATAAAATCAATATAGCTAAAGTTATTAACGCACACAGTAATACTTTTTGATAAATGCGGTTAAGTTTGTCTTCGCTGAGTTTTCGTATTGTTCTTTCTTTTTTTAATTCTGCGATTAGTTCGTTGATTTTTGGTTTTTGCTGTTGCTGAATAAATGCGGCTAAGTAATCATGTACGAGCTGATATCTATCGGCGGGATTTTCGGGTATTAAAACGACTATCCCTGCTTCTACAAAAATTCTTAGTACTAAGTCTAATTGATTGGTTTCTTTACTTAATTCTTCTAAAGATAATGCCCGTAAGTCTCTTTCTAATTCAGAACGAGTTTTCAGGGGACGAGTTCCTTTTTCGTCTGTAAGTAAATACAAGATTAGTTCGGCAACTTGACGGTTTATATCGCCGCAGTCTTCTACAACTTCTTTCATGTAACGTTTGACTAATTCTTCTTTCGGACCGCAATTTTCATATTGAGCTAATGTTGTAATATTTTCTGTTTGTAGTTGCGCTCCGACTACTTGTAATTCAATCGGACGCACTTCTCCATATTTAGCTGATAAATCTTTCACTAATTGCTCTATAAAACTTGTTTCTAAATGAAAATTAGAATGTTGGGTTAAGCGTTCAATTAACGATTTTGCATCTGAATAAGCAAAGTTATCTAATTTATAAAGAATATTTTTACTGAGAATATCATTGTTGATAATATTCATGTTTGGTAAACGATTGCATTCTAGTAAATAATATAGGTAATCTTCCCTCAAGGATAAAATAACTTTTACGCTTAAAATATTTAAACATTCTCCCATAAATTCAAAAAACTGCTTTCTTCGAGTCGCTGAATCATAAACAAAGAAGAATTCTTCAAACTGGTCAAAAATTAATACTATCCGCAAATTACGCCATTCACTTTGCCGCAATAACTCTAATATATCTTCTGGTGATTCGGGATTAGAGAATGGTAATTGATAGGCTTTTGTCCCTAACTCACCTTTCATTCCAAATTGGATTCCTTTAGATTTTAATGCTTGAATAAATAGTTTTCCTAATTCATATATCCAGTTAGTATAAGTCCTAACTTTTACTGGTATTATTTCCTGTAAACCAATAGAACTATGTTTTAAAGCCGGTACTAATCCTGCTTGCACTAAAGAACTTTTACCTACACCAGAATATCCATGAATAACTATCAGTTTACAGTCTGGACGAGCAATTCTTTCTACTAACTTTTTTACATCTTTTCCTCTACCGGATGCAGTCATTTCTGGTGCAACTGTTTCTAATACAGATGATGCCTGTATCGAAGATGTATGTAAAGTTTCTACAATCAATTTTGCTTGTCTTTGAGGTTGAATTATTCCTGCTCCAATAAATGCTCTAAAACCATATTGTTGTTCGATAGAACGCTGTTCGAGCTTAATGCGAAATGCTTCTAAATAAAGATGTTGTTCCCAATAAACTTCATGCAAAGCCTGTAAAATACGAATATATTGATGTGGGTTATCTTGAGAACCAATATCCCGCGCCATCTGTAGATGTTTTACTGCTCGCGGTTTTTGTTCTAGATGTGTTTCTGCTATTGCTAATAAAAGTAAATATAAAGCACGGTGCTGTAATTGTGCTGATGGAGCTTTTGCTATATTATGTAATGCTTGATAAGCATATTGTTTTGTTTGAGCATATTGATTTTTATTAGATGCAACTTCTGCTAAAAAACCGTAAGCTTGCGCTACTCTTAATGGGTTTCCATATAGTTGCTGCAAATCTAAAGACTGTTGGGCAATCTTTTCTAACTCGCTCCAATCTTCTAAACGATGCAATACTTCACCCAAAGGATTGATAAATTTAGCAACCAAATCGGCACGATTTGCCCTATTAAAAATATTAATACTCTGCTGAAAATATTTCTTAGCTTCCTGTAAAAAATCAGTAGATTTTAAACGATATCTTTGAGCCTGGTGAAAATAGCATAACCCGATATAAAACAAAATTACTCCCATGCGGAATTTAGAATTCGGGAACAGGGGAGTAGATGAGGAGGTAGCTTGCCAAAAAGCTAAACTTTGATGGTAGTATTTTAAAGCTTGCTCGATCTCATTTGTTAAATAAGCATCTTGTCCTAAAACAAACTCTACACTAGCTTTAAGTAGTGGTTCTAATTTATATCCCCTACCCTGTAAATCTTGTAATGCAGTAGTCACTTCTCGGCGACGCAGATATCCCATTTGCCACCCCAAACAATAAGCATCTGCGGCTAAAGCTGTAGCAAACAATGCATCGGTGTCTTCCTTCAAAGTTGTGGTTAATTCATTTGTCGCGATCGCAAACTCTGTGGTAGTAGCCCAACTCTCGAAATCGCTTGCAGAGCGAACCAATTGCGGCAATACTTCATCCGTCACCCACAGCACAACAGGAAAGTGAAACCGCTTGCGAAACTCCTCCCGCACCTGGTTAGTAGCACTCAACATTTGTTTTAAATTATCCACCGACTCTAAGTAAAAAACCATTAAAGCATCAGTTGGATTATCCTTAACCTCAGAGGCAATAATTCCATAAAGACTCTTATCAGTACGCTTCAAATTCACAACCCGCACATCAATATCGGTAATCTGTCGCAATCGCTTCACCAATCGCGATCGCAATCTTAAATAATTACAGCGAGCCAAAATCAACTTAAACTCACCCACCGAAGCTTCTAAAGTCCAAGCCAGTTCCTCCAAGCCCTCTTCGTTGGAGGATTGGGGGACTGGGGGAGAGGGGGTAGAGGGGGTAGAGGGGGTAGAAATATCTAACTTGTCCTGTTGTATTCTTTTACTATCTTCTACTTCTTCACTCATAACTCATAACTCCTAATAACCAATTAACAACTACCAACTACCAACTACCCAATCCCCAAATCTATTCTTCCAACTCACTTGCTTCTGCCAAAAT
>JBCCLY010000574.1:0-3406 GCA_039026655.1 Cyanobacteria bacterium P01_C01_bin.38
AGCCACCTAAAAAAACAGAACAATCTGCTGTTTAACTGATTTTTTAGATTTTTTAGCTTGATACTTATTAACTCAGTGTAACTGAGTCATTTTGTGGTTTTTAGTCTAAACTCCAGTTAACAGTTAACAGTTAACAGTTAACCGTTTGATGGTGCAAGTATTAGATGAGTGTAAATTCTCGATCAAAAAGTAAAACCACCTCTGTGTTGCTTTGGTTTTCAGTTAACTGCAATCAGTTGCTAAAAACGCTATATATAAATTGATAACTGCTCACTGTTTACTGCTCACTGCTAACAGCTAACTGATATGATTTCTCCTCAATGGCTAAAATTTCTTAAATCTTTAGGAATAGAATTTTGGCTACCGTTACCACTTTTAGGGTTAAGTTTTTGGTTTGTCGGCGGATGGTTAACCGAGAAAACTTTAACAAGCTCCCGCAACAACGATGCCGTTAACTTACAAGCAACCCAACCAGACTACGACTATGGAGTATCAATTAAAGTAAAATTTTTTCCTAGTAAAGGTTATTCCTTAGTAAGAATAGAGAAGCTTAGTAAAACATATACAGAATCTAGAATGGTATTAAAAACTACAAAAATACCCTTAATAGAAGCAGCGATCGCCGCCGAAACAGGAATGTCTCGCGAAAAAGTACGAAAAATCATGCGATATCGGTAACAGTTAGTTGTTGGTTGTTAGTTGTTAGTTGTTAGTTGTTACCAGTGAACAGTTATCAATTACCAATTACCAACTACCAACTACCAACTCCTAACTCCTAACTCCTAACTCCCAACTCCTAACTCCTAACTCCTAACTCCCAACTCCTAACTCCTAACTCCTAACTCTCCCCATGCCCAATGCCCCATCCCCCATTCCCAAATTCATGCGCGTAGATATACCCATTTCTTGATAAATTATTCATAGCGAGGAAAAGTTGCAGTTAAGGTATATATGGGAGATACGTTGAGTAATAATCTCGATGCTATTGCCGCACACGGCGGAAAGTTGATAAATCGCATCGCTTCACCCGAACAAAAACAAGAATTTTTGTCAAAAGCTGATTCTTTACCGAAAGTCGAACTCGATGAGCGGGCTGTTTCGGATTTGGAAATGATTGCGATTGGGGGTTTTAGCCCGCTGACTGGTTTTATGAATGAGTCTGACTATAAGCTGGTGGTTTCAGAAATGCGGTTGGCTTCGGGGGTTGCCTGGGCAATTCCAATTACGCTTTCGGTAACTGAGGAAGTGGCGAATTCTTTTAAGAAAGGTGATTTGATCCGTTTGGATAATAAAAACGGTGAATTTATTGGGGTATTAGAATTTTCGGAAAAATATACTTACGATAAAAAACAAGAAGCTATTAATGTTTATCGTACTGATGAGGATAAGCACCCTGGTGTTAAAGTTGTTTACGATCAAGGTTCGGTAAATATTGCCGGTGATGTATGGTTATTGGAACGTAAGGAAAATTCGCAGTTTCCTAAGTATCAAATCGATCCGGCAGAATCCCGGAAAATGTTTAGGGAAAAAGGTTGGAAGACTATTGTTGGCTTCCAAACTCGTAACCCGATTCACCGCGCTCACGAATATATTCAAAAGTGCGCTTTAGAAACAGTTGATGGTTTGTTTTTACATCCTTTGGTAGGAGCAACAAAATCAGATGACATCCCCGCCGACGTGCGGATGCGTTGTTACGAAATTTTACTAGAAAATTATTATCCGGATGATAGAGTTATTTTGGCTATCAATCCGGCTGCAATGCGTTATGCTGGTCCTCGCGAAGCAATTTTTCATGCTTTGGTTCGGAAGAACTATGGCTGTACTCACTTTATTGTGGGACGAGATCATGCTGGGGTGGGTGATTACTACGGTACTTACGATGCACAGCATATCTTTGATGAGTTTGAACCGGGTGAATTGGGTATTATCCCGATGAAGTTTGAACACGCTTTTTACTGCACTCGCACTCTTCAGATGGCGACTGCAAAAACTAGTCCTAGTAAGAAAGAAGAACGCATTCACCTGTCTGGAACTAAGGTACGGGAAATGTTGCGTCGGGGAGAATCACCCCCAGCAGAATTTTCTCGTCCGGAGGTTGCAGCCGAATTAGTAAGGGCAATGCGAACGACCGTTGAGGTTTAATTATGGCATGATGCATAATTTGCCTATAAAACCGTATAAGCTATAGCTTTACATAATCGAATTCAGCCCTTTAATCTGATAGCTAATGAAGTGAGGGTTGAGGGGTGAACTTATGAAGCGGCGAATCTTTTTACAACGAATTGGCTCGATTTTAGCGGTATTGGGAATTACCGAGTCCGAGTGGTGGACGAGGGCTAACAGTCTACAACAGGCGTTAGCCGATACTACTCCACGCAAGTTGGCTTTATTGGTCGGAATCAATCAATATCCGCAAATTCCCGCACTTAAGGGTTGTCTGACGGATGTGGAATTGCAAAGGGAACTTTTAATTCATCGCTTTGGTTTCCAACCGTCAGATATTTTGTGTTTGACAAACAAGCAAGCTACCAGGCAAGGTATTGAAAATGCATTTATGGAGCATCTTGTCAAGCAGGCAAAATCCGGTGATGCGGTTGTGTTTCATTTCAGCGGTTATGGTAATCGGATTAAAACTAAAAGTTTGCTCAGCGGGATGGAAAATGCTTTGATTCCTATCGATGGAAGCGAAGTTATAGAAGACTCAGAGACTATTGCTAATTATTTATTAGAAGACACTTTATTGCTGATGTTACAGTCGTTGGCTACGGAGCGAGCAACGGCAATATTAGACACTAGTTATTACAAGCCTAGCATTTCCCAACCTGCGGGATTAAGATATCGTTGTTGGAAAGCTCCTTTGGAAGGAGTGTTTTTAGCTGAAGAAATCGAGTTTCAAAAGCAGTTAGAAAAGAAAATTGCTGCCGACAAGTTAAGCGTGTTGCTTGCATCAAGCTCTAACTCGAAAGATGTGGCAAAAGAAATTGTATTTTCTGACTTTAGTGCTGGGCTATTTACCTACGCTTTAACCCAATATCTTTGGGAAACAACCACAGCAAAAAAGATTCAAATAAGTTTATCTCGCGTCGGCAGTACTATGTTGTCTTTGGGTAGCAAGCAAGAAGCAGTTTCACTAAAAAAGAATAGTCAAGTCAAAGCTTTGGTTGCTGCTAACGTACAACCAAAGCCGATTGCCGGAGCGCAAGGAGCTGTAACAGACGTAGAAGATGACGGTAAAACCGTTCATTTGTGGTTGGGAGGAATGCCCCCGCAAGTGCTGGAATATTATGGTGTTAATTCGCAATTTACCTTTTATTCGGCAGCATCACCTTCAACTACACCCTTGGTGTTACGCAGTCGCAATGGTTTGAAAGCAAAAGCTACATTAAAGCAAACTAAGAATCAGGAA
>JBCCLY010000575.1:0-3403 GCA_039026655.1 Cyanobacteria bacterium P01_C01_bin.38
GGTTAAAACCGCTACTACATAGGCAAAGTCCACCTGCGTGGACTCATTAATTTTAAACCCTTGGAGAAGGGTTTTGCTTGTGTAGACGCGGTTTCAACCGCCGGGTTTAGTATTAAATTAGACTTTTAATACATCCTCTTAGATAATGGGTGGATTAGTCCTATTATCGGTAAAAGTTTTGAAAGATTTGAAGTTAACTTAAGTAAGTTTTGTTTTTTTGGTTATAGCCATAACTACTATGCTGAAATATCGATAGAAGCGCTTTTATAGTTCAATATGTCAAGATTTTTGCGTTTCATATCATATTTAATATCAATAATTAATATCAATAATTAATATCATATTTTTCTTCTGTTCCGCGTTCCCCCAACCCTTTTCCCTCTTCTACGATTAATTAACGTAGTAAGTATACGGAATAAGTATACGGAATAAGCATTCATATTTTTCTTCTGTTCCCCGTTCCTTTTTCCCCGTTCCCTACTCCCTACTCCCTCTTCTACAATTAAGAACCATTGATATTCTTCTGTTCCCCGTTCCCTATTCCCTATTCCCTATTCCCTACTCCCTACTCCCTCTTCCACAACGAATTAGCATCACAACTACAGAAGTTTCTCTAAGAATGTCATCATAGAGGATGAAACGGTAAATTAAATTATAAAGATTACAACAAATAGTCGTGCAGATAACATTTTTAGGGACGAGTTCTGGGGTACCTACAAGATCGCGCAATGTTTCTAGTGTTGCCCTTCGATTGCCGCAAAGAGCAGAATTATGGTTATTCGATTGTGGTGAAGGTACTCAACATCAGTTATTGCGGAGTGACTTAAAAATGAGTCAGCTCTCCCGAATTTTTGTTACCCATATGCATGGCGACCATATATTTGGCTTAATGGGTTTGCTTGCTAGTTGCGGTTTGGCTGGTAATGTACGCCGCGTTGATATTTATGGGCCGCAAGGATTAAATGAATATTTGCAAGCCTGCAAGCGTTATTCTCATACACACTTTTCTTACCCGGTGAAAGTTCATGCTGTTCGTCCGGGGATAGTTTACGAAGATTCTGAATTTACGGTTAGCTGCGATATTTTGCATCATCGAATTACGGCTTATGGTTATCGCGTAGAAGAAAAAAACCGAGCGGGAAGATTTGATGTAGAAAAAGCCAAAGCTTTAGATATTCCAGCAGGCAGAATTTACGGCCAACTCAAACGCGGTGAAACGGTAACTTTAAAAGATGGAAGAGTTATCAATGGTGCCGATTTATGCGGCCCTACAGAAATTGGACGTAAAGTAGTTTATTGTACCGACACGGTTTTCTGTGAAAATGCAGTGGATTTAGCAAAAGATGCCGACGTATTAATTCACGAAGCCACTTTTGCCCATCAAGATTCACAAATGGCTTTTGATAGACTGCATTCCACATCCACAATGGCAGCGCAGACAGCCCTAGCAGCAGGGGCACATAATTTAATTATGAGTCATTTTAGCCCCCGTTACGCTCCAGGAAATACCATACAACTAAAAGACTTACTTGAAGAAGGGCAAGCAATTTTTCCCAATACCAAAATGGCTTACGATTTTATGACTTATGAAGTACCTAGACGAAGATAATCAATTAACAATTATCAATTATCAGATAGGCATGGGCATGGGGCATGGGGCATTGGGCATGGGGCATTGGGCATAGGCAATAGGATAATTAGAAATAATTTCAAACTCCTAACTCATAACTCCTAACTCCTAACTCTTGACCTTTGAGAAAACTTTATACTTGAAATAGAACAATTTCTTAAAAAGGAGGGTCGAGAAATGGCTCCCAATCCCGCTATCATGCAAGCTGTGGAAAAGTTGAATTATCGGGTAACTGTTGGTGATGTGGCTACCCAGGCTGGATTAAATATCGAAATGGCTAATCAAGGGTTATTGGCGCTTGCAACTGATGCTGGGGGACATTTGCAAGTTGCTGATACTGGTGATATCGTTTACCTTTTTCCGCGTAATTTCCGAAATGTATTACAAAGTAAATATTTCAAGTTACGGTTACAGGAATGGTGGAATAAGGTTTGGAAGGTTTTATTCTATATAATTAGGATTTCTTTCGGAGTTATCTTAATTGCTTCTATTGCTTTGATTGCTATCGCTATTACGATGATTCTTGCTTCTTTATCTAGCAGCGATGATGATGGAGGTGGTAATTTTGGCGGCGGTATAGGGTTTTTCTATTTTCCGGATTTATTTTGGTTTTTTAGCCCAAATTATAATACTGGGTATCGCAGCGACGGACGAAGACGCGAAAAGAGCGATTTAAATTTCTTGGAAGCTGTATTTTCGTTTTTGTTTGGCGATGGCAATCCTAATCAAAATCTGGAAGAACGCCGCTGGCATGATATTGCAACTGTAATTCGTAATAACGATGGTGCGGTTGTGGCGGAACAGATTACACCTTATTTGGATGATATTGGCGAGAATTATCAACAAGAATACGAAGATTATATGCTGCCAGTTCTGACAAAGTTTAACGGAAAACCAGAGGTAAGTCCTGAAGGTGAAATTGTTTATTCTTTTCCAGAATTACAGGTAACTGCTAAACAAACAAATTCTCAATCAATTCCTGCTTTTCTCAGAGAATTTTCTTGGCGCTTTAGTAAAGCAACTTCCTCACAAGTAATGTTAAGTGCTGGATTGGGAGGAGTAAATTTAATCGGCGCTTTGATGTTAGGAAGTTTATTACGAGGGGGTGCTGTAGCTAGAATTGGAGGGCTGATTGCTTTCGCACAAAGTATTTACTGGTTGCTGCTAGCTTACGGTATCGGCTTTCTAGCAATTCCTTTAATACGGTACTTTTGGATACAGTGGCGCAACGAAAAAATTAGCGATCGCAATCGTCAGCGTCAATCAAGAGCAAAACTAATAGCCAGTGCCGACGAAAAGTTACAGCAAAAAATCAACTTTGCTCATCAGTTTGCTACAAACACAGTTATCGACAAAGACAATTTAGCTTATTCCACCGAAACTAGTTTAATCGAGCAAGAAGTAGAAAATTCCGCAAAACTCGACGCAGAATGGCAGAAACGGTTGGAGGAAGGGGAGTGAGGTAGAGGGGGAAGAGGGGGAAGCGGGGGAAGAGGGGGTAGAGCGGGAAAAATCCAACTACCAACTACCAACTACCAACTACCAACTACCAACTACCAATCCCCAATGCCCAATGCCCCATTCCCAATCCCCAAATCATTTCACTTCAATCGGCGCTAAAGCTACATTTTGGTAGTAATGATTCAAAATTTGTAGGTGGCTGTAGCCTTGAGAAGCTAAATACCATGCGCCGTATTGACTCATTCCTAAACCATGTCCCCAACCGCGTCCTTGTAATACAAATGAACCATTTTCTGCTTTGCTGACGACGAA
>JBCCLY010000576.1:0-3402 GCA_039026655.1 Cyanobacteria bacterium P01_C01_bin.38
CCGCAAGTGCTGGAATATTATGGTGTTAATTCGCAATTTACCTTTTATTCGGCAGCATCACCTTCAACTACACCCTTGGTGTTACGCAGTCGCAATGGTTTGAAAGCAAAAGCTACATTAAAGCAAACTAAGAATCAGGAAATAACTCCTCAAGTTGGGCAGCTTGTTAGGGAGACACAAAGAGTTTTACCCAAAGATATTAAGTTAAAAATTGCTCTTGATGACGTTAGCTTAGAAAGAATCGAACGAGTTGACGCGACAAGTGCTTTTGCTTCTATTGAGCGCGTAGGTAGCGTAATAGCCGGAGAGCAACCAGCCGATTATTTATTTGGCAAACTACCAGAAACCGAAGCACCCGACGCAAAAGTAAATAATTCGATGGCTATGTCGTCTTCAAGTCGCTATGGCTTATTTACTTTGGGAGGCGATTTAATTCCCGATACTTTGGGAGAAGAAGGAGAAGCATTAAAAGTCGCAGTTAATCGGTTAGCTCCTAAACTAAAAACTCTTTTAGCTGCTAAATTATGGAAGCTAACTCAAAACGAAGCATCTTCAGGTTTGAGCGTCAAAGTAACTTTAGAAGTAATTGACAAGAAATTACCCCGTACTTTGATACAGCGTCAAACAAGACGAACATTAGGCATGGAGATATCTAATAAAAAAGCGGATAATATCTCCTCTCAAGGAATTCCCACAGTAAATACAGGTAATAAAATCCGCTACCGGGTAAAAAATACTGGAGATAGACCGCTGTATCTAATATTGCTAGGATTAAATAATAATAAGAATCCCATCGCTCTTTATCCTTGGTATAAAGACGAAAGCTCAGAAAACAATTCCAGTAAATCCGAACTTCAACAAGTAGTTATTCCTTCTGGAGAATCCTTAGTAATACCTAAAACCACTGGTTTTGAATGGGTAATGTCGGGGCCAGATTTTTGGTGTGAAACCCAAATGATTTTTAGTACCTCGCCTTTCACTAAAACCTTGAGTGCTTTAGACGAAGGCAAACATACCTCAAGTGAAAATCATCGCATTTCACCATTATTAAATCCTTTGGAAGTAGCTTCTTCACTTTTACAAGACTTGAATCAAGCCAGCATTAACAAAGATGGAACACAAAATCCACCTGCTGATTGGGTATGGAATGTTAACAATTGGGCAAGTTTTAACTTCTTATTTCAAGTAGTTTAATTGCGTAAAACTGCAATAATGATGTATTAAAGAAAACAAACGAAATCAAAAATAATATATACACTACAAATGTAGTGTATATATTTACCTGATTATTAAACTGCCATGAAAATAAAAAATCAGGTTACGTTTGCTTTATCAATTATTTTGATATCTATAAGTACAGCAACCGCTCAAAAGCCAACACAGCAACCGCAAGAAAATCCCGATGCTGCAACAATTCAAAATCAACCAGCAGAGAATAAAAGTGTTTTTGATGAAATAGGTGAATTAGTAAAAAGCTTGAATCGAAAACAACAGATAAGAGAAATAGTTAAAGAAGAAGTTGAAAAAGAAGTAGAAGAAGAAATAGATCGTAGCGTTGGTGAAAAGTTTGAACGTACCACTGGTTTATTAGATGCTAACTTAAGTGTACTAAACTTTTGGTTAATAGTATCGCCAGTTTTGGTAACTATTGCTTTTGTATTCTTTCGTCAAATGGTATTAAAAGAATGGGTATCTAATACCAAGAAAGAATTAGAAGAAAAATTATTACAGAAACAACAGGAAATTGAAGAAGACGTAGTAAAACAATTGGAGAAGCAACTTGATTCAAATTACCAATTGGTAAAGCAATATATTAAAGAATTAGAAGAGGCTTTATCAGATGCTCAAATTCAGAAAGATAATATCTTGCAGCAGTTATCAAACTTAACTCCTTCATTAGAAAAAAAATTCGATACGAATAATCCCGATCTTCAGCTAAAAATACAGCAACTTACAAGACAGTTAGAAGAATTAAAAGCTAAAAATCCGCAATTGTTTTTTACCGTAGATGATTATTTAAAACAAGGTGATGCCTTATTTTTTGAAAATCGCTATGAAGAAGCAATTAAAATTTACGAGAAAGTAATTAAAAGACAGTCAGATTCTTATTTAGCTCATGCGAGTCGTGGTAGAGCCTTAAGAAGATTGGGGCGTTATGAAGAAGCTTTAAAATCTTATAAAAAAGCAATAGATATTAAACCAGAAGAAGACGGAGGTTGGTACGGTAAAGGTAATGCGTTGAGAGAATTACAGCAATATGATGAAGCAATTATTGCTTACAATCAATCCTTGAAACTTAATCCGACATTTGAATGGGCTTGGTATCGAAAAGCTCGCTGTTATCTATTAAAAAGTGATATCGATCGAGCATTAGAAAATTTAGAGAAAGCAATTCAGTTAAATCCAGATAAAATGCGTCCAATAGTCAGAAATGATGGAGATTGGGATGCAATTCGGAATTCAGATAAGTTTAAAGAATTTTTTGTATAACATGAGTAATAGGTAATAGATAATTGGTAGTTGGTAGTTGATAATTGATAGTTGGTAGTTGGTAGTTGGTAGTTGGTAGTTGGTATTTGGTGGTTGGTAGTTGATAATTGATAGTTGGTATTTGGTGGTTGGTAGTTGATAGTTGGTAGTTGGTATTTGGTGGTTGGTAGTTGATAATTGATAATTGGTAGTTGGTAGTTGGTATTTGGTAGTTGGTATTTGGTAGTTGATAATTGAAAACAATTAGGGAGCAAGATGCTCCCACTACGACTTCCTAACTCATAACTCATAACTCATAACTCCTAACTCCTAACTCCTAACTATTACCAATTACCAATTCCCAATTACCCATTACCTATTTAAAATACTTCTGCAACAAAAATTTTAGTTTTTCCTTAGTCTTAGCTGGTGCTTTATCCAAAGGTGTAAAAATTGCGTATTTCAAAGCAGAATGTGCTTCGCTTTCCGGTGGATTTTGACTTACACGTTTTACCGTTTCTTGAATTACCTTTTGAGCGTTGACGGCATTTTTCTGTAAATTACCAACTACCATTTCTACAGTCACACTATCATGCTCGGGATGCCAGCAATCGTAATCCGTTACCAAAGCCAAAGTTGTATAAGCAATCTCCGCTTCTCTTGCCAACTTCGCTTCGGTTAAATTCGTCATGCCGATAACCGTTGCATCCCAACTGCGATAAAGGTTAGATTCCGCTTTAGTAGAAAAAGCTGGCCCTTCCATACATACATAAGTACCGCCGCGATGTAAACTAACTTCCGGTAGATTTAGAGAGGCGATCGCACTTGCTAATATTTCCGCTAAATTATTGCAAATTGGGTCGCCAAAAGCAATGTGAGCAATTATTCCTTCACCGAAAAAGGTAGAAATTCGATTTTTTGTTCTGTCAATAA
>JBCCLY010000577.1:0-3395 GCA_039026655.1 Cyanobacteria bacterium P01_C01_bin.38
AAACCAATGTCAATGATGTTATTAGAAGCAAATGCCACCGTTACTATGGCTCATTCGCGCACCCAAAATTTACAAGATATTACAAAAAATGCCGATATTTTAGTTAGCGCGGTGGGAATTCCCCAATTAATTACTGCCCAACTGGTAAAAAAAGGCGCAGTTGTGGTAGATGTGGGGATAAACCGTATTACCGACAAAAACGGCAAAAGTCGCTTAACTGGTGATGTCAGGTTTGATGAAGTTGCAACCGTTGCAAATTATCTTACCCCAGTTCCCGGTGGTATAGGACCTATGACTGTTGCCATGTTGTTAGAAAATACTGTTAAGAGTTATGAGCAAAGGGGGAGTAGGGAGTAGGGAGTTGGGAGTTGGGAGTAGGGAGTAGGGAGTAGGAAGCAACTACCAATGCCCAATGCCCAATGCCCAATGCCCAATTACCAATTGTTACTCAATATTTTTGGCGCTAAAGCGCAACTACGAACCAATTATCAGTTGAGTTAAAACAGGAAATCAAGGACATTTACAATGGTTGCAGCAGATAATCTGACAAAAGACACGGAATCTAAACTTAAATTAAAATCAAAATTTGATTTATCGGTTTATCTCAAGGAAAGACAACAGCTTGTGGAAGCTGCTTTGGATAAGTCGATTCCAATGGTTTATCCAGAAAAAATTTATGAAGCAATGCGCTATTCTCTTTTAGCTGGAGGAAAGCGGCTGCGTCCAATTTTATGTTTGGCTACTTGCGAAATGACTGGTGGAAATATCGAAATTGCTATGCCGACGGCTTGCGCTTTGGAGATGATTCACACTATGTCTTTAATTCACGATGACCTCCCGGCGATGGATAATGATGATTACCGTCGGGGAAAGTTAACCAATCACAAAGTATATGGCGATGATGTGGCAATTTTAGCCGGGGATGGTTTACTCGCTTATGCTTTTGAATATGTGGCAGCTAACACTAAAGATGTACCAGCTACCCAAATTTTACAGGTAATTTCTCGTTTAGGACGTGCCGTAGGTGCTGCCGGTTTAGTGGGAGGGCAAGTTGTAGATTTGGAAATGGAAGGAAAAACCGATGTTTCCTTAGAAACTTTGAATTTTATTCATAATCATAAAACAGCCGCTCTTTTAGAAGCTAGTGTTGTTTGCGGCGGTATCTTATCGGGAGCGTCAGCAGAAGACTTACAAAGATTATCTAAATATTCTCAAAATATTGGTCTTGCATTTCAGATAGTTGATGATATTCTGGATATCACCGCAACCCAAGAACAATTAGGTAAAACTGCTGGTAAAGACTTAGAAGCACAGAAAGTTACCTATCCCAGTCTTTGGGGTTTGGAAGAATCGAAGAAACAAGCACAGCTACTTGTTGAAGCCGCTTGTGCTGAGCTAAAACCCTTTGGGGAGCAACGATTACCTTTAATTGCTCTGGCTCATTTCATTACTAGCCGTAATAACTAATTTTTTAGATTAATTTTTCAGATTTGGGATTTTAATTTTTAGTTAATTAAGAAGTAATATCCCACACTTCCTCACGCGCACAATCACTGCTAATATTACCCTAATTCAACCGTAATACCATGCAAGACATAGGCAATATCTTTGACAATCGCGTGCTTTTGGTTGCCTTGATAGCTTGTTTCGCCGCTCAGGCTTTAAAGCTCTTAATCGAGTTCATCAAAAACGGTAAAGTGAGTGCGAGTGTTTTAGTCACAACTGGAGGTATGCCCAGCGCTCATTCAGCCCTTGTTACCGCTTTGGCTGCTGGTGTCGGACAAACTATCGGCTGGGCTTCCCCCGAATTTGCTTTAGCTGCGATTTTCGCCATTATAGTTATGTACGATGCCGCTGGTGTCCGACAAGCTGCCGGAAAACAAGCACGCATCCTCAACCAGGTAATTGACGAAATGTTTCACGATCACCCAGAAATAGCTGCCGAGCGTCTTAAAGAATTACTCGGACATACACCCTTTCAAGTCATAGCCGGTTCGGCTTTAGGTGTCACTATTTCTTGGTTAGCACAAGCTGCATATTAAAAGTTAGGAGTTAGGAGTTAGGAGTTAGGAGTTAGAACTAACAATTAACAATTAACAATTATCAATTAACAATTATCAATGCCCAATGCCCAATGCCCAATTCCCCATTATCAATTATCAATGCCCAATGCCCAATGCCCAATGCCCCATTTTTAATTTGGTAATTCTACGACGGAGCGTAATAACATTACTTTTTGACTGTCAACTATGATGGCGAAGAAGCCGCGTTTTGATAGTTCTTCTAGGGTTTGATATGCTTCTTTTTGATTGCTGGTGTAGGTTGCTAACAAGTAAGGTCGTCTGCCATAAGCAACGAAACCTACATCTCCATTAACTGCTTTACGAACTTCGGATGCTAGTTGAGGACGATTATAATAATCTACTAATACGGCATAACCATCTCCCAAACGTCGAGGTTTGTAGCTTACCGTGGTTGCTTGGGTTCCTGCTTGAGAAGGTGTGGGCGTACCCGTAGGTCTGGTAGTAATTATTGCAGACAAACCAGCAGAATCCTTGATATATCTTGCCCAGCGATTGGCATCGTCAATTTTCTTAAATCCACCGATGCGGGTAACTGTATCGTCGAGATATTTACAGGTATTTGTCCTAATTTTTGTTGGTAATACTCGCTTTAATTGAGTTTGATTATCTGAGGTAGGACTTACTACTAATAAAAGATATTCACCAGTTCGAGGAGCTTGACAGACAGGAAGATTGCTTTGAGCCGATACAGAATTTATACCGCACAGTAAACCCGCTGTTGATAATATTAAAG
The DNA here is from genome assembly GCA_039026655.1 of Cyanobacteria bacterium P01_C01_bin.38. Classification (GTDB taxonomy): domain Bacteria; phylum Cyanobacteriota; class Cyanobacteriia; order Cyanobacteriales; family Nostocaceae; genus Rivularia. The sequence continues at coordinate 2,818 of JBCCLY010000577.1, forward strand.
CGGTTGGTATTTTAAATTTACCCAATTTACGCAAAGTATTTACCTTATTTGAATTCATATTTTTTCCCCTAATACACACCATAATAAAAAGACTTTATCAAATTAAAGGTCAAAGGTTAAAGGTTAAAGGTTAAAGGTTAACGGTTAGAGGTTTTAAATACCCTCGCGATCGCACAATAGATATGTTGCCTATTCCCTATTCCCTGTTCCCTGTTCCCTACTCCCTACTCCCTACTCCCTGTTCCCTGTTCCCTGTTCCCTGTTCCCTACTCCCTACTCCCTAAGAAACCGTTGCCAGACTGGCTAAAGCGTCGGGAATCTCAGAGGTAGGAGCTTGAAATTCACCAGTTATTACATATTCCAATCGCAGTTTTAACCAGGTGATAAATTGAGGATTGGTAGAAACAACAGCGGCTGCTGGTTGAGGGCATTTTGCTTTGATTTCTGAGAAAGTGGCGGTTTCGAGAAAAGCTGGCTGCTTAACTAACCAAAAGTCAATTTCTTTCTCTTGTTCGTGATAATAACGAGTGCGTTCCTTTAAAACCTCCTCAAAAGGCTCTTCTTCTAATAAAAAACGT
>JBCCLY010000578.1:0-3393 GCA_039026655.1 Cyanobacteria bacterium P01_C01_bin.38
CAAAGCGGAACATTCTAAAACTCTATCTGTAGTTAGATACATACCCTTTATTAGTGCGAGAGGATTATTCTTATTTAAAGCTGCAACTTGGATTTTTCTATATACAAAATCTAAAATCTAAAATTCAAAATCTGATAACTGAAAAATGTGGGATTTAAATAGATTCGTAAAAACTCTTACCTTCTTTGAAGTAATCCCATTACTTAACTGGGTAGAGGATTTATTCAAAGGTGATTTAAAGGATAATCCAAATAAATCAATAGGAGCAAAAAAAGTGGGTGTAGTATTAGTAGCAGGTGCGACGGGTGGTGTTGGTAAACGAGTTGTACAACGACTTATTGATAAAGGCTATAAAGTTAGATGTTTGGTACGCGATATTGATAAAGCTAGATCAATTCTTGACGCAACGGTTGATTTAGTCGTTGCAGATATTACCAAACCAGAAACTTTAACTTCCCTATTAATGGCGAATGTTCAAGCTGTTATTTGCTGCACTGCGGTACGAGTACAGCCAGTTGAAGGAGATACTCCCGATAGAGCAAAATATAATCAAGGCATCAAATTTTATATGCCCGAAGTTGTTGGTGACACTCCTGAAAATGTAGAATATAAAGGCGTAAATAATTTAGTAGAAGCAGCTAAAAAACATTTATCTCCATCAAACGAAAAAATACTATTTGATTTTAATAATCCATCCGTAGATGTAAAAAACGTATGGGGTGCGGTAGATGATGTAGTTATGGGTGGAGTCAGTCAAAGTAATATTAGATTATCTTCAGGTACAGCTTTATTTTCTGGTAACGTTTCCACTGAAAATTCTGGTGGGTTTGCTTCAGTTAGAACTAAAAACTTCGATCCTTCCTTTAACTTATCTGGTTACGAAGGTGTTGAAATCCGCGTTAAAGGTGATGGAAAACGCTACAAATTTATCTTGCGTACAGAAACAAACTGGGATGGTGTTGGCTATTGTTATTCATTTGATACCGAAGCAAATACTTGGATAAACGTCTTTATTCCTTTTGCAGAATTAATTCCAGTTTTTCGCGCTAAAACCGTAAATGATGCTCCGAGAATTGAGGCTAATAAAATTTGCTCTTTTCAATTAATGTTGAGCAAATTTGAATACGACGGAGGATTAAATCCTAACTTTTCACCAGGTGCGTTTAATTTAGAAGTCGAAACAATCAAAGCTTACGGAGGACAAAACTTACCACAATTTGTTTTAGTCAGTTCGGCAGGAGTAACTCGTCCGGGAAGACCTGGTATAAACTTAGAAGAAGAACCACCAGCAGTCAAACTAAACGATCAACTTGGAGGCATTCTGACATGGAAATTAAAAGGAGAAGACAGTTTAAGACAAAGTGGAATTCCTTACACTATAATTAGACCATGTGCTTTAACAGAAGAACTAGGTGGAAAAGAATTAATCTTTGAGCAAGGTGATAATATTAAGGGGAAAATTAGCCGCGAAGACATTGCAAAACTTTGCGTACAATCCTTACAGCAACCATTAGCTTGTAACGTCACCTTTGAAGTAAAAGAAGGAGAAAATAACGCTAATTATATAGATTGGGAAAAACTTTTTCAAACAGTTACCAATTAGGGTGTAGGGAGTAGGGAGTAGGGAGTAGGGAGTAGGGAGTTAATAATTACAGCCGGTTTCATCGAAGGTGAGGTACACCGGTAGAATTATAGGGAGTAGGGAACAGGGAACAGGGAACAGGGAACAAGAAGAATATAATGTACCATTACTACTTGCAAAGTGCTGTATATATTTCTCCTTGTCCTCTTGTCTCCTCATTCCCCCTATCCTATGTTTAAAAAGTTATTACTCACCATACTTTTACTTGTTCTTATTTGGGGTGGTTTGCTTTCTGATACGGCTTATTCTGGGTTATTGGAGTCGCGCCTTAATAATTTGGAATCTGATTTTTACCGTTTAGAATCTCAGGTGAATCGTATAGAAACGCAGTTAAATAGAGCAGGTGTTTCCCAACCGAAGATACCAAATAACCCTATACCATCCCAGCGTCGTTCAAGAAGGTTATCTCAGGGAGAACGTGACAAAATGTTTGATAGACTTGCTACTTTGGTAATTGAATCAAAACAAGATATCAAAGAATTACAAAAGCGAGTTTCCCAATTAGAAAATAATCATAATTGATTAACTCTACCACTAACCACTAACCATTAACAACTAACAACTAATAATGAATCTTCTTACTTACATGATGCATTTAGCGGGTTCTGGTGCAAGTGCTTATTTTAGCGCTTTGCAAATCCGCGATATTAAAACCCGTCCAAATCTTTTAGCAGGATTTCAATTAGCTGAATCTGGTTCGGTTCCTTTTTTAACCACTCTTAGTCAACGTGCTGCTAAAGAAGGTGATACCTGGCTTGCAGAAAAATTATCCAAGCACGCAGAAGACGAAAAGAGACACGGACAAATTTTTGCTCACGCACTCAAACAGCTTGATAAAAAAGTTAGAGACTTCAAAAGTCAGTCATCAGATAAAAGTGAAAAGAAATCAAAACAACGCAGCAATTCCTTTTTTGGTACCTACTATGACGGTTACGAAGGGGAACAGTTGAAAGCCGAGTGCATTGACTGGAATGTATTTATGGCTAGCACTTATATCTTAGAATTGGATGCAAGTAAAGATTTTGTTCGCATGGCGAAAGCTTTGCCAGAAAATGATTTATTGGCTCGTAACCTTAAATTAGGAATGCTTAATATTGCTGAAGATGAAACAACTCACGCAGCATATCTATATGAAGCAATGCATCGAAGAATGAGTGCAATTCAAGTGCAGCAACTTGTAGATGAATGGCGATCGCGCAAGGTAAATGCCATCACAACATATGTTAAGAACAAGTTGCAGGGTACAGATAATGCACCTTCTTTAGCGGAAGATGATAAATCATTGGAAAAAGAAGCTGAATTAGTAACTGCTTGATGAAATTTTTGTAGCAATATCCTATAAGGATATCGCTACATTTACAAAGCCTGCCTCCGCAGGCTTAAAAAAGTTACAGCTTGCCTCCGCAGGCTTCCAACCTGCGGGCGTTTTTAAAGCTCGTACAGGTTTTTCAAGCGCCAGAGTACATAGTCATCATCGCCAACAATACGACTAAACCACATATCCAAAGCGCTAACATTCCCCAACTTACAGATTCATTCTGCAATTTTCGCCATAAACCATTTTTCAGATCGTTGCGAATTGCCATTTTGATATCCGTGATAATCTCTTTTTTAGGAATGCGCGTCTTAAATCCGAGCGATAAATCGCTTATTACAAACTTTTTCACCCATCATAATTAATGTGGTGAAGTACTAAACTAATCTAAAGTCTAAAATCTAAAATCTAAAATTAAATGACCGATATTCGTAAA
>JBCCLY010000579.1:0-3378 GCA_039026655.1 Cyanobacteria bacterium P01_C01_bin.38
AACTCCTAACTCCTAACTCCTAACTCCTAACTCCTAACTCTTAACAACTAACAACTAACAACTAACCATTAACAATGACAAAAGAATTATTACAAAAAGTAAGGGTTATCAATCCTGTATCTAATACGGATATAGTTGCCGATGTGTTAATTGAAAATGGTTATATTAAGTCAGTTAGCGATAAAATTGCTAATATTCCCGATAATACTTCTATTCGTAATTGTGAATCTTTAATTTTAGGGCCTGGATTGGTAGATTTATATAGTCATTCTGGGGAACCAGGTTTTGAAGAAAGAGAAACAATTGCTTCTCTGCTTAAAGCTGCTGGTGCTGGTGGTTTTACTCGCGTTACTCTTTTACCAGATACATCGCCAAGTATTGATAATCCCGCAGTTGTGGCACAATTGCAGCAACTTCATAAAAATTTAAATTTAGATTCGTCTCTTCCTCTGCTTAACATTTGGGGTGCAATCACCAAAGATGTTAAAGGCGAAAAAATGACGGAATTTGCAGATTTGAAAAATGCGGGAGTTGTTGGTTTTGCCGATGGTGATGCTTTGAACAATTTAGCTTTAGTGCGGCGAGTGCTGGAATATCTGCAACCATTGAGAAAACCCGCTGCTTTTTGGTGTTGCGATCGCGATATTTCTGCCGATGGAATTATGCGTGAAGGGGCTAATTCGATTCAATGGGGTTTAGCGGGAAATCCAGTTGCTTCAGAGACTTCAGCCATCGCAGCTTTACTCGAATTAGTTGCTAGCACTTTTACTCCTATTCATATCATGCGGGTTTCTACAGCTAGAAGCGTAGAGTTAATAGAAAATGCTAAAACTAGGGGTTTACCCGTAACAGCAAGCACTACCTGGATGCATTTATTACTCGATACCAAAGCTGTCAAAAGTTATCACACCGCATTAAACTTACAGCCACCTTTAGGTAATCCAAAAGATATGATGGCATTGCGTCGGGGAATCCGCCAAGGAATTTTAGATGCTATAGCGATCGATCATTCACCATTTACTTACGAAGAAAAAACCGTAGCTTTTGCTCAAGCACCTCCGGGAGCAATAGGTTTAGAATTAGCATTACCTTTACTGTGGCAAAATTTAGTAAATACAGGTGAATTTACAGCTTTAGAATTATGGAAAGCGCTTTCTACAAATCCAGCAGAATGTTTACAACAAAATCCAAGTCGAATAGAAGTAGGTGAAAAAGCAGAATTAACATTATTTAATCCCCAGGAAAATTGGAAAGTTGAAAGCAAGAATTTACATAGTTTGTCGAGCAATACACCGTGGTTTGGGAAAGAATTGACGGGTAAAGTTGTGGGGATTTGGTGTTAATTGAAAATAAATTAATAACAGAAAATAAGGGAGCATCCCAAATGTGAAAATTTATCTTTTGTAGTGCGAGCATCTTGCTCGCTTGATACACATAGCGAGCAAGATGCATTTCCTTACGGAAACACTGCGTTAACGCACTACCAAATTTTATTTTTGCAAAATTGGGATGCTCCCGAAAATAATTAATTTATAATTACAATATACCTTCTCCCCAGTCCTATTGATAGGACTTTTGCTATTAGCCTTGGGTTTGCAACGATTCGGTGGATGTGAAAGCAATCGAGAACAGTAGTTTCAATAAAAACAACAATGGATACCGTATTATTTCAAAACATTATCAAAGAAACATTAATTGAATATACAAAAATTCCATATTCTTACGGTGAAATTGAATATAGAACAGTTTTTGATAGCGAAAATGATAATTATTGTATAGTCACTTTAGGATGGCATGGATCAAAACGAATTCACGGCTGTTTAATTCACTTAGAAATTATTGATGGCAAAATATGGGTGCAGCGCGATAATACTGAAGATGGTGTAACTTACGATTTAGTTGATGCTGGAATTCCTAAAGATAAAATTGTTTTAGGGTTTCATCCACCTAATGTTAGACCACATACAGGTTATGCTATTGCTTGATTAAAAAGTTTTTTAGAAAAATACATAATAAGCAATATAATTATGACACTTCTCAACGCACGCAACTTATCTTTAGAAGATGTTCAGCGTCTTCTCGGATTTCAAAAACAGCGCAATAATTCATTTAGTTCATTGTTATCTCTAGAATCTCTAACAGACTTAGAACAACAGGAACTCTTGCGGATTGCTAATGATTTTGATACATATCTTACCGCTGGTAAAGTTTCTGAAGGACAAGTAAAATTCTTGGTAATTGCTCCTTTGATGCGATTAGCTGGTTTTTATAGTTATCCAATTCAAATAAAGTTAGAAGAAGATATCTCGGAAATTAAAATCGAAGATGAAGATACAAGAATTACTGGTAGATTAGATATTTTAGCTGTAAATAAAGTTAAAAAGTTAGCAGATAAAACGTTTTTCTGGGTTTTGCTAATTGAGTCGAAAAATAGCGGTATTTCCCCCTCGGAAGCTTTACCTCAACTTCTGACATATGCTTATGAAAGCTTGCAGAAACAAAACTCTGTTTGGGGATTAGTTACCAACGGGCAATATTATCAATTTGTGTATATTCAGCAAGGAAATCCTACAACTTATTATTTAATGCCATTATTAAATTTAATGGAACCCGATCGTGCAGTAGAATTATTACAAGTGCTAAAAGCGATTTGTCAGCTTTAAAGGTTTTTATATTTTATTAAGTTTTGCAATCGGTATAAGTAGGTTGGCGTTGAAAATTGAAACTATGATATGGCAGTAGGGAGTAGGCAGTAGGGGTAAGGGTTTGAAGTTAATTTACATTTTGTTATATGGTTCGTTTTATTTGTGCCGACTTACTTAGTTACCAGTTTGAGAAAAGTTATCTGAATTTGGTGTTAATAAAGATTGCCAGGATTATCTTCAATTAATGGACGTAAATCATCTGTACTTGAACATATACTTACTGTTAAGTAAGTCGGCACAAATAAACCAAGCTATGTAACAGATTGTAAATTACCCTTAAACCCTTATTCCTACTGCCTACTCCCTATTCCCTACTCCCTTGCCCTAATTACGATTTTCAACACCTACCTACTTACACGGTTGTTTTATAAGGCTCTTCAACTTTATCAATGCAAAAACCCGGCTTTGTCTAAAAACCGGGTTTATTCACTATTCAAATTCACTTAAAATTAATCTACCTTTTCCATAGCCTTAGCAGCTAAATAAGGCTTATTATCATAAACTTTAACTAAATCTGGCTCAAAATCAAAATCAAAATCTCTTTTAATTGCCGCAGCATCAAAGGTTGCAATATCACCAGTAACTTCAATGTTTGTGCCTACTGGAGGAGCATCTTGATTGCTCACTACTAAAACCTTTTCTCCGCGTAGAGATTCTTTATCATAAACGATAA
>JBCCLY010000580.1:0-3378 GCA_039026655.1 Cyanobacteria bacterium P01_C01_bin.38
AATTGAGAATGTTTATAGCTAATCTATTCGATTCTTACAGCAGCAAAACATTTTTGCAGATAGAGAACTGCTGTATTAACCGAGAAATTAACTCTCGATTATTCTCATACATAAGTTTTCCATATCAACTTTATGTGAATATCTCAGTTCAGATTGAACAATTTTTTAGATTTTGTATATAAAAATAACTTTCTATCTTACTGAAAAACGATTTGATTTTAGGATATATTTTTCTATCGAAAAATAATTTGTATTTATAGTAACAAGAAATCAAAAATTTTTTTCAAAAATAATTAGCTAATAGATCGAGATTTGAGGCAATATCAATTCTACTTATACTTATTTTTAAATAAACCGGAAGCTAATAAATTTGTTAACATGAAAATGCAGGTTGAAAAAGTATGGGTAATATTGTATAATTACGTGGTTTTTGCTGAAAATATCGGATAGAAAACTGTTTTTTTTAGAAGTAATTTTATTTGTGCATGAGTCTAGTGGATAATACAAAAAATACATTTGCTCTTACTACACCGCTATATTATGTAAACGATTTGCCTCATATCGGCAGTGCCTACACGACAATGGCAGCAGATGTAACAGCACGCTTTCAAAGGCTTATAGGTCGTTCTGTACTTTTAATTACAGGTACTGACGAACACGGGCAAAAAATTCAACGGACGGCAGAAAGTAAAGGTATTGAACCCCAAGAATTTAGCAACCAAATTTCTGCGGAATTTGTGTCTTTGTGGAAATTGCTCAATATTCAATATGACCGCTTTATCCGCACTACTGATAATCGTCATGAATTCATAGTTAAAGAATTCTACAATCGAGTTTGGGAAAAAGGCGATATATACCTTGGACAGCAAAAAGGTTGGTACTGTGTGTCCTGTGAAGAATTTAAAGAAGAAAGGGAATTATTAGAAGGAAACCGCTGTCCTATCCATACTAATAAAGAAGTGGAATGGCGAGATGAAGAAAACTATTTCTTCCGCTTGTCAAAATATCAAAGCCATCTCGAAGAATTTTATCAGTCTAGACCGGAATTTATTCAACCACAGAGTCGCCGAAATGAAGTTCTCAATTTCGTCAAAGGAGGATTGCAGGATTTTTCGATTTCACGGGTGAATCTTGATTGTGGTTTCCCGATACCAAACAATCCAAAACATACTATATACGTGTGGTTTGACGCTTTATTAGGATACGTGACTGCATTACTAGAACCCAACGACGAACCAACTTTAGAAAATGCTTTGGCTAAATGGTATCCAATAAACTTGCACTTAATTGGTAAAGATATTTTACGTTTCCATGCAGTTTATTGGCCTGCAATGTTGATGAGTGCCAATTTACCAATACCTAAAAGAGTATTTGGACACGGTTTTTTAACCAAGGATGGTCAGAAGATGGGTAAAAGCATGGGTAATACCATCGATCCTGTAGCCTTGGTAGAGAAATATGGTTCAGATGCAGTTCGTTATTACTTTATTAAGGAAATCGGTTTTGGTAAAGATGGCGATTTTAATGAAGTTAGGTTCGTTGAGGTTGTAAATGCAGATTTGGCGAAGAATTTAGGTAATTTGCTAAATCGCAATTTAAAAATGGTCAAAAAATATTGTGCGGGAAATGTACCGCCAGTTACAAGCGAAAATGTCCCCGTTAGTAATCCTTTAAAAGCTATTGGCTTGCAATTAGGAGAACAAGTAAAAGCCAATTATGAAGCTCTAGCTTTTGATCGAGCCTGCGAAGGAGTTCTGCGATTGTCTCAAGCTTGTAACAAGTATATTGACGAACAAGCACCCTGGTCATTATACAAACAAGGACAACAACAAGAATTAGAACAAGTTTTGTACGTTGTTTTAGAATCGGTAAGGTTAGCAGCTTATCTTCTTTCTCCGGTAATTCCAAATATTAGTAGCGATATATACCATCAACTAGGTTTTGGAATTGACTTTAACAATCAAATTGATACTGCTTCAACCGCACCCTTCGACGTACATGGAAATTGGGGATTACTCAGTAGCGGACAACAGTTAGGTAAAGCAAAGCCAATTTTTCAAATGATTGAATTAAATTAGAAAACATTAATTCAATTTTTGAAAATTAATTGTGCCTCTGGCAACAAAAAAACAAAAAGGAAGCAAATTATAAATTAAAAATTCTTAGCGCGTTAATTACAAAGGTTGATTTATCAAGGTGTAACTATTAGCCTTGAATGATTATCATAAATAGCCGAAACTTACGTATGTATATCAGGTTTAAGTTTCAATTATTACAAGAATAGCAAACAGAATTGCAAAAATAAAAAATGGGGTATCAGAAAAATGTTGAATAATCTACAAGAAGAGTCAATATTTACACCAGAACAAGTTTTAGAAAATCGAGGTCGTGTAGCGATATTCATTGATGGGTCAAATTTATTTTACGCTGCATTGCAGTTAGGCATTGAAATTGACTACACCAAATTGCTTTCCAGGCTAACAGGTGGTTCCAGATTGCTGCGTTCGTTTTTCTATACTGGTGTAGATCGTACCAACGAGAAACAGCAGGGATTTTTATTGTGGATGCGGCGAAATGGTTATAGAGTAATAGCCAAAGATTTGGTACAGCTACCAGATGGCTCCAAAAAAGCTAATTTGGACGTAGAAATAGCAGTAGATATGATGGCTTTAGTGGATTCCTACGATACTGCTGTTTTAGTCAGTGGTGACGGGGATTTAGCATATGCAGTGAATTCGGTTAGTTATCGCGGCGTTAGAGTAGAAGTAGTCAGTTTACGTTCTATGACTAGCGATAGTTTGATTAACGTTTCCGATCGCTATATTGATTTAGAAGCTGTAAAAGAAGATATTCAAAAGACACCTCGTCAAGGATATCCTTATCGCCCATTACCCGAAATGAGTTTTCTTGAGCAATCACCTAGTATGGTAGATCATCCTCGTTTGGAAATTCAGGAATAAAGCACAAAATTCAAAATTGTACGGTGATTTGGTAAAAGGAGCGGTAAATTATTGGACATCAAAAACTAAACTATCCAAAATTTATCTTTGTGAAGATGCGTTAGTTAATTAGATTCTTTCAATTTTAAGAATTTTGGTTACTGACGCATCTTACATTATGGGGATATTTTTTTGTTAATTAAGGTTTGATCGTGGGGCGATTTATGGCTCTCAAGGACTAAAGTCCTTACTACGAACCTGCCAAAATAAATAAATCAAAAATATGGATAATAATAACTTTTTTCTACGTCTGTTAATCGAGTATGGCGCAAAAAACTTTCTATAATATTAAGGATGAAAAGCTTAATTCATAAGGCTTTTAGCCTCTGCCTTCTGCCTTGCGCCTTCTTGCTTCTGACATTAGTCAGTTGTGGAGGCG
>JBCCLY010000581.1:0-3371 GCA_039026655.1 Cyanobacteria bacterium P01_C01_bin.38
AATTAAATTAAATTAAATTATATTTAATGCCATTTTATGTATAGCACCTCAGTCTCTTTAACACTTGGAGTCAGAAAAAAAATGACAAAGTTAACTATATAAGAATTAATAAAATCTATTTTTTCCCTATTCCCTGTTCCCTATTCCCTGTTCCCTATTCCCTATTCCCTCCCATGTACTATTTTCTTCGCTTAAACCGAATTTATTAACTTTTAGGAGTTTTAGCTGTAATTCCTTTTTGATATTTGAACGTGTATACTCCGGGCGATCGCAATACCTTAAACCATAAACCAGCTTTAAAACCAAGAGATAAAGCTTTGGTAACGCTTACTCTAGCAGTATCGCGTTGCTTTTTTGTCAAATTTTCACCATATAAATCGGTAACAATATCATGAATCTGAAATTGAATTTCGGGTCGGCGACGCATTAAGATAAGAATGGCATTTCTGATTGAATATCCTTGGTATTGAACTGACATTGGTAAGCTTACTGATTGTCTTCCTCCGTTGGTTTTTGGAATATCAGAAATATCAATTTCTTCTTGCTGGGATTGGGCTTCGTTATAATTGTCTTCTGGTTCTAACTTTTCTTCATCTATATCAATCTTTTCATCAATAGATAAAATATTAATGTCTCGTCTATCTTCTTCTAAATATGCCAAAGCTGAAGATTGAGGAAACTGTTGATAAAAATGATCGTGCTGTTTTTCTTCAATGTAACCAGATATTAAGTTATCTATAGCAGTAACTTGAGTACGAATAGATTCTAAACGACGTTCTAAACGTGCGGCTTCTAATATATAGCGTTCCCTTTCGGCTTCGAGCAAATTTAACATTTCGTGAAACTCAGTCATAATAATTTAGAGAATTGGTTATAGAATGAACCTATATATTCAAAAGTATAATCTCACATCTTGTACCAGTGTCAGAAACCCGGTTTCTATTCGTGAAAACACTATTTTTTCGTTGTGTGACGAGCAAGAAACCGGGTTTCTTATGGCTTATCAAGAATGGTGCAAGATATCAGTAATTATACATGGATTTACTTTCACAAGCATACAATTAACTTTTGAACATTGAAAGTTTAGAAGTTGTTATTAATTTTAAAGCAACTCCGTCATTACTCGGATACTTCAAATCAAAAAGAAACAAATTAGCATAGCAAGTTTAGATTATGAATCAATTAGAAAAAGCGACAGCAGAATATCAGAAATTCGCCCAAGAATTCCAAAGTATCATTATCAGCACCGTAAATGAAGAGGGAATGCCCAATGGTAGTTACACTCCTTTCATAATGGACGAATCGAAAAATATTTATATCTATGTCAGCGGGCTTTCAACACACACGCAAAATCTCAACATCAACCCTCGCGCAAGTGTTTTATTGATTGAAGATGAAGCTCAAACCCCACAAATTTTTGCTCGTCGCCGCCTAAATTATGATTGTACGGCAACTTTGATCGAGCGTGAAACCGATGAATGGAAAAACATCGTAGATCAATTTCAAGTTCGTTTCGGCGAAATAATTGAAATGCTGCGCGGTTTAGCAGATTTTCGTATTTTTAAATTAACTCCCCATGAAGGTCGTTTCGTAATCGGATTCGGACAAGCATATCATATTAGCAGCGACAATCTAGACAAACTCGTGCATATCGGTAAACAGTGAAATGTTACTAAGGTTAAAAAGGTTAAAGGTTAAAGGTCAAAGGTTAAAGGTTAAAATTAAGAATTCCTAACTCCTAACTCCTAACTCCTAACTCCTAACTCATAACTCATAACTCATAACTCCTAACTCTTAACTCCTAACTCCTAACTCTCAACTCCTAACTCTCAACTCCTAACTCCTAACTCCTAACTCCTAACTCCTAACTCCTAACTTCCCCACTTCATGCTTCAATTTCAACCTCCCGGCTTTGGACATAAAATTATTCAAACATCTCTTGGAGCAATGGTTTACTATACCCAAACTGCTGCACCTTGGGATATTGCTGAAATTAAAAATTTACCACAAGTAGTTTTTCTACATAACTTTGGTGGCGGTGCTTCTGCTTATGAATTCTCGAAGGTATATTCTGCTTTTGCTGCAACTCACTGCATTTTGGCTCCAGATTTAATCGGTTGGGGTGAATCTTTTCATCCGGTACGGAATTATCAAGTTAACGATTACATTAATACTATTGCAGAATTTATTGAAAAAACTTGTCGGCAGCCTGTAACGGTTGTAGCGTCTACTCTTACTGCTGCGTTGACTATTCGTTTGGCTATTCAAAAGCCACATTTATTTAAATCTTTATTTCTTTCTTGCCCATCTGGATTTGATGATTTTGGACAAGGTAGTGGGCGTAGACTTCCTTTAGAGGTTATAAATACACCTTTGCTAGATAATTTGATTTATAAATTAGGTGCGGAAAATGAAATTGCAGTCAGGAATTTTTTACAAAGTTTTCTGTTTGCAAAACCCACACGAATATCAGAAGAGATTGTACAAGCTTATTTAACTTCTGCTCAGCAACCTAACGCTATATTTGCAGCATTAGCATTTTTACGCGGCGATTTGTATTTCGATCTTAGTCTATATATCAAACAACTTGAAGTACCTACAGCAATACTGTGGGGTGAAAAAGCACAATTTATTAACGTAAAGCTAGGAAAACGTTTAGCAGATTTAAATCCAAACGCAATTCGTAATTTTCATATCATTCCCGACACAGGTGTTTTACCGCATTTAGAAACACCCGAGATTGCAATTGCACTGCTTGAGAATCATCTAAAAGATGTAAATAGTTAGGAGTTAGGAGTTAGGAGTTAGGAGTTATTGATTGTTACCTTTAACCTTTGACCTTTAACCTCTAACCTCTAACCTTGCTAACTAATAATTGTTGGAATGTTGCCAAGATTGGGAATAATAGAAGATAAGGCTATACAAGCAGCAAGTATCAAGCCGATCGGAAACAGATGACTCTGCCAATGAATCCCAATGTGCTAACAGATAATTCTGGGAATTCCCTTTCCCAAATTCTGCTTGAAATAATTAATAGTGTATCTGACCCTATTTTTGTAAAAAACCGACAACATGAATGGATATTTGTCAATAATGCTTTTTGTCAGTTAATGGGTTATGCCCCGGAGGAATTAACGGGAAAATCGGAATACGATTTTTTTAATACCGAAGAAGCTAATATTTTTCGAGAAAAAAATGAATTAATATTCACTTCAGAACTCAGCAGTGACTCGGAAGGATATTTTACCGACACTGAAGGTAGAGTTCATGTTATTAAAACTAAAAAATCCTTATTTAATGATGATTCTGGGAATCAATTTTTAATTAATACGATTAAAGAAATCAAAGCTTCAGAAAATAAGCAGCAAGAT
>JBCCLY010000582.1:0-3369 GCA_039026655.1 Cyanobacteria bacterium P01_C01_bin.38
AACTCCTAACTCTACACTATGCCCAATTCCCAGCTATCATTCCAGCAAGCAAGATAAAACCAATCCAGACGTTTTGACGGAACATTTCACCGTAAGCTGCATTTGGTAAGTCTGCTTTTTTCAAGCGTAGATATTGCCATATCCAGCTAGCAGATGCAATTACAACACTTATCCAAAATGCAATATGAAGATGTGTGGCTATTCCCAACCAAATTAATAAACCGATAGTGCCAATAAAGAAGACAGCAATAGCTTCTTGTACATAGTTACCAAAAAATAAGGCGCTGGAATTAACGCCGATGCGCTTGTCATCTTCTCTATCGCTCATGGCGTAAACGGTATCAAATCCTAAAGTCCACAATACAGTGGCACCCCATAGCAGCCAAGTTGGTTGTGAAATATTCTGCGTAACCGCACTCCAGCTAATTAGTACGGCGAAACCCCAAGCAATAGAAAGCACCAATTGAGGTACGGGAAATACCCGTTTTGCACCTGGATAAAGTACGATTACTGGAACTGCTGCGACGCATAACCAGAACGATAGCGAGTTAAGATAAAAAGCGAGAATTGCAGCACAAGTCATCGATACTATCGCTACAACTATCCCGACTTTTACAGATAATGCCCGCGAAGCAAGGGGACGCGTTTTTGTTCTTTCAACTTCGGGATCTATGTCTTTATCCCATAAATCATTGACAACGCACCCGGCAGCACTTGTAGCGAGAGTACCTAAAACGATTACTCCTACTAACGGTAAAGGAGGTTTTCCTTGTGCTGCTAAAAATACTGCCCATAAGCCGGGAATCATTAAGATTAATCTTCCTTCTGGTTTATTCCACCGTAGAAGTCGGATTATTTTACTAAAACTAGATTCAATTTTTTGTTCTGGCTGAGTAACCATCGCAATGTAGAAATTACTAATATGACAAGTTACACTTCTTTACAACTATAGAATAACTTTATTTGATATTTATAAAACAATTACAAAACCAAATTAAAACTAAACTATATCTGGATGCTCTGCGGTGACACCGTACAAAAATATCATAAATTGATTTTTGAATGTCGAGTTAAAACTATAATTTTTAACTTTCATAGGACTTACGCAATTATCATAATATCTGGCTGGTGCGTGACACTGAATACCTTGTTTCTTCGTTCAAATTAATTCAAAGTGTCACAGCACCCTACAAGAAAATGTGCCAGTTGCGTAAGTGCTATTTCAAATAGATTGCAGATAAATTTGTTGGGTGCCGCTAAATGCAATTACTGTGCCCATCAAAATCTGAAAAGCTTTAGTGTTAATACGTTTTAGATAAAAATTAAATGGTTAATTCAGTGATGACAACAGAGGATTTCACTCAAAAAGTTGAGTCTGAGCGCATAATTACTGCTATAGACTTAGGTACCAACTCCGTACACATGGTAATTGTACGACTTGAACCTCAAATACCATCTTTTAGCATTATTGGTAAGGAAAAAGAAACTGTTAGACTTGGCGATCGCGATGTTGAGACGGGAAATCTCAAGTCTAAGATAATGGAAAAGACGATAAATGCTCTAGAGCGTTTTCAAGAGATTGCTAAAACTTTAAATGCCGAAGCGATAATCGCGGTAGCAACAAGCGCTATTAGGGAAGCACCCAACGGTAGAGATTTTTTACACCGCATCAAAGAAGAGTTAAATTTACACGTAGATTTAATTTCCGGGCAAGAAGAAGCACGACGAATTTATTTAGGCGTGCTTTCAGGAATGGAATTTAACAACGAAGCTCATACTATTATTGATATTGGCGGTGGTTCAACGGAATTAATTCTAGGTGATTCACACGAGGAACGCTGTTTAAGTAGTACTAAAGTTGGTGCAGTAAGATTAACTAGCGAAATAGTTACCACCGATCCGATAAGCGACCACGAATATAACTATTTGAAAGCTTATGCTAGAGGAATGCTCGAACGTAATGTAGAAGAAGTATTATCAAACTTGAACTTCGGCGAACAACTGCGTTTAGTAGGGACTTCCGGCACCATCGAAACCTTAGCTAACATTCATGCAAAAGAAGCATCAGATTCTACTCCGTCAACTTTAAACGGTTATACTTTCACTTTAAAAGACTTGCGGGAAATAGTATCGAACTTGCGGAAAATGACTAATTCCGAACGAGCAGAGATACCTGGAATGTCGGACAAGAGGTCAGAAGTTATACTAGCAGGTGCTGTAATCTTGCAAGAAGCTATGACACTTTTACGTGTAGAATCGATAACCACCTGCGAGCGTGCTTTAAGAGAAGGAGTAATCGTAGATTGGATGTTAGCGCACGATTTAATAGACAATCGTTTGCGCTTTCAAAGTACCATCAGACAGCGAAGCGTTTTAAAAATTGCCAAGAAATATAAAGTTGATTTCGAGTACAGCGAAAGAATAGCAGCATTTGCTCTATCATTATTCGATCAAACCAAAAATCATTTACACCAATGGGGAAATCAAGAAAGATTTTTATTATGGGCAGCTTCAGAATTACATAATTGCGGACATTATATAAGTCATTCTTCCCATCATAAACACTCATATTATTTAATTCGTAACAGCGGATTATTAGGTTATAACGAAACCGAAATCGAAATTATTGCTAACTTAGCCAGATATCATCGTAAATCTCAGCCCAAGAAAAAACACGATAATTTTCAAAATTTAGCTGCAAACGAACATAAACAGATAGTAGAAGAATTAAGTCCATTATTGAGATTAGCAACATCTTTAGATAGAAGGCAAATTGGAGCAGTATCAAAAATCGAATGCAATTATCATAAAGGTGATAAAGAATTACATTTAAAACTTTTTCCGAAGAATATAGATGATGATTGTGCTGTAGAAATGTGGAGTTTGAGCTATAGCAAATTGGTATTTGAAGAAGTATTTGGAGTTAAATTGGTAGCAAGTTTGGTGAGTAACTAATTAATTTTGTAGGGTGTGTTGTCACGGAGTGCAACGCACCATAATGCTCCTAAATTATTACTGAAATTTCAGAAACCCGGTTTTTCCAAAAACTAGGTTTCTATTAGAATTTAGCTACCATTGCTATATAAATAACTGCAAAGGATTAAAAAAATGACCAAAATCGAAATAGCCAGATACTTAGGAAAAGTTGGCGAAAAATACGAAAAAATCGTCAAATGCCGACTATATTCAGATTTAAACGTAATTTACGAATGGTGGGTACCAAATACCGAAATGTACCATCACGAAGAAATGAAACTAGAAGATATTGCAATTGAGATACAGGTTGAACTTGCTAAAAACGCTATCCAAAATCAAAATTTTGCACAACTACCAAATGATATTCAAGAATTATTAAACAAAAAAAGTAAA
>JBCCLY010000583.1:0-3366 GCA_039026655.1 Cyanobacteria bacterium P01_C01_bin.38
ACAAAATCATTTTATCAAGATGTATATCGCATTCTTCGCGTTGATGGAGTAGTAACGGTACAAAGCGAATCACCAATCTTTTATCAAAAGGCTTTTACAGATTTAAATCAATGCCTTAAACAAGTTTTTGGCAATGATTCAGTTCATTGTTATTTAGTATTTATTCCCATGTATCCTACCGGAATGTGGAGTTTAACTTATTGTTCCAAAGGTAAGCATCCTGTTAATAATTTGGATTGCGAAAAAGCCACGCAGTTTGTCAAACAACACAGTTTACGCTATTACAATGCAGATATTCATCAAGCTGCTTTTGCTTTACCTGGGTTTATTCGAGAGATGGTTGGTGAATAGGGAATGGGGAGTAGGGAGTAGGGAGTAGGGAACGGGGAAGGGGGAACAGGGAACAGGAATTAGAAAGTAGGAAAAAAATAAGCAAAAATATTAGTAGTAAAGCACAGTAATTATTAAATAACCACGTTCAATATTTCTAATTTCCCCTATTCCCTATTCCCTATTCCCTATTCCCTTCAATAATTACAGCTTTCCATGAGCAGCCATAATAATTCTTTCCGTTTCTTCCCAACCAATACAAGCATCTGTCACGGAAACACCATGCTTCAATTCTTTTAAATCAGCAGGAATCTTTTGCTTGCCTTCATTCAAATTAGATTCCAACATCATCCCTACGATAGATGTGTTGCCGTCCGCTATTTGTTGCACTACATCTTCTAAAACACCAGCCTGCAACTTATAGTCTTTATTAGAATTACCGTGACTGCAATCGATCACAATTCTTGGTTGTAAACCGGCTTTCTGAAGCTGCTCTTCAGCTAACTTTACCGAAACGCGATCGCAGTTTGGTTTCCCACCACCACCACGTAAAATTATATGACCGTAATCATTTCCTTTAGTTTGAACAATGCTAACTTGCCCTTGTCGATTTAAACCGAGAAAATGATGGCTATTTTTAGCCGACTCAAGAGCATTCAAAGCAACTTGAATATTGCCATCAGTACCATTTTTAAAACCAACTGGCATCGAAAGCCCGCTCGACATTTCTCGGTGAGTTTGTGATTCAGCAGTGCGTGCCCCAATTGCTGACCAAGAAATCAATTCGCTGATGTACTGAGGTATAATCGGGTCTAGAGCTTCCGTACCTGCTGGCAAACCTAATTCATTAATTTTTAAAAGCAGTTCCCGTGCGGTTAATATACCTTTCTCGATACGGAAAGAATCATCCATATCTGGGTCATTAATTAAACCTTTCCAGCCTACTGTTGTTCTAGGTTTCTCAAAATAAACCCTCATAATTAACAGTAATTTATCTTCAACTTTTTCTTGAAGTTTCTTTAACCTTCGAGAATATTCTAAAGCTAATTCTGTATTATGAATCGAACAAGGACCAATTACGATAAACTTTCTTTTATCTTGAAAATCTAATATATCCTTTAACTCGTGTCTGTATCTTATAACATTTGCTTCCGCTGACTCTGTTAAAGGTAATTTTGATTTAACTTCTTGTGGTGTTAATAAAACGTGATAATTCTCAATGTTAGTGTCAAATACTTTCTGACGAATGGATTGTCCTAGAATCATATGCCTTAACTTTAAACACTTAATTTATCTATACATTGTATCGAAGAAAATACCATAAATTAAAACAAATATGTATAAAATATAATCAATTATTTGAACTATTTATAGTATTTTGATTATCTAAAATGGCGATAAGCGTTCACCATTAGCTGCGGCTCAGCTTGATACCTCCGGCATTACGCCGAGATTAAGCTTGATAATTTAATCGATCGCGTACCCTCAACACATAAACAGTTACAACTATTAATTTAACCTGCCGTAAATCATAGTACTGGTTGAGTGCCTTACTTTTACTCTTATTACAAACTTATACATTTAAGTTAATAAATCTTTGTGGGATAATAAATTTTATCAATTATCAATTATTTGTTATCTGTTATTTGTTACCTGTTACCAGTAACTAAGTAGGTTGGCGTTGAAAATTGTAATTATGACGAGGGAGTAGGGAGTAGGCAGTAGCAATAAGGGTTTTAAGCCAATTTACATTCTGTAAGATAGTTCTGTTTATTTGTGCCGAGTTACTTAGTAAGCAATAAATACAGCAGATTTCATCTTAATGAGGTACAGAACATATTGTGATAAGGGAGTAGGGAGTAGGGAGTAGGGAGTAGAAGAATGTACCTCATTTAACTGCAAAGTGCTGTATATTATTTAACTCCCAACTCCCAACTCCTTACAGACGTAGCACTGCTACGTCTCTACATTACTAACTCCTAACTCCTAACTCCCAACTCCCAACTCCCAACTCCCAACTCCTAACTCCTAACTCCTAACTCCCAACTCCTAACTCCTAACTCCTAACTCTCAACTCCATAAAATGCTTGAAACCTTACAACAAAACAATTCCAAAGATTATTCATGGAACTTCTGGTTTACTTTGCCAATTTACCCATTTGGTAAGCGGCGAACTATCCGTAAGGAAGTAGTCCAAGATACAGTTTGGACTTTCGATCAGCTTCAAGGCATTTTTTACGTTGTTGTTCCGATTCGCATGACGGTAGTTAAGCTCAAAGAAGGTGGTTTGCTGGTTTATGCGCCAATTGCACCAACCCCGGAATGCGTTCGTCTTGTTGAGGAATTAGTGGCGGAACATGGCAGAGTAAAGTATATAATATTGCCTACCATTTCCGGCTTAGAACATAAAGTATTTGTTGGCCCCTTCGCCAGACGTTTTCCCGATTCACAGATATTTGTCGCACCCAAACAGTGGAGTTTTCCGGTTAATCTTCCTTTAAGCTGGTTGGGTATACCTGCAAAACGCACCCAAGTACTTACTCAAGACAGCAGTAAAACACCTTTCGCCGATCAATTTGACTACGAAATTCTCGGCCCCATCGAATTGGGTGCTGGTAGATTCGCGGAAGTAGCATTGTTGCATAAATCATCAAAAACAGTCTTAGTTACTGACTCAATAGTTTCCGTACCCGAACAACCTCCGGCAATTACTTTATTAGACACATACCCTTTACTTTTCCACGCTAGAGATAAAGCAACTGAGGCAATTGTAGACACACCCGAAAATCGTCGGAAAGGGTGGCAGCGTATCGCATTATTCGGCTTATATTTTCGTCCTAGCGTCTTGGATGTACCAAAATGGAGTAAAGTATTTAGCAACGCTTTTAAAGCACCAGAACATTCAAAGAAAGCTTATTTTGGTTTATATCCTTTTAAGTGGAAGCAAGATTGGCGGCGGTGTTTTGAAGCTTTGCGGGGTGATGGTAGATTGTTTGTAGCACCAATTTTACAGACTTTAATTCTTAATCGCGCACC
>JBCCLY010000584.1:0-3359 GCA_039026655.1 Cyanobacteria bacterium P01_C01_bin.38
GCTTATCCACCATTAGCCATTGCAGAGAATTGTCTCTAGCGGCTTCGCGAAGTGATTCTGTTTTTTGTTTATCTTCTATTTGAGCGGTATATGGAGCAACAATCGTTTCGCGGGCTTTTGCTCCCTCTTGCAATTGCGGTTGGCTGTATAACTTATGTCCCATCACTCCTGTCATGGTAATCAAAGCAATCGCAAATACAACCAAAGAATGTTGAGGAATCAAGCCCCAAAAAGTTGCATAAATACCACATTTTCCTTTAGCTGACTTTACCATTGAACTGGAGCTGAAGGGTTTTTTATACCGATTTTTCTCGCCTGTTTTAGACATATACCAGCGGCGTAATGCTTTGTATCGTCTTCCCCAGTGAGCTACTTCTTGAGTTAAGGACTTAAAAAATGGCTGCGTTTTCATTACCTATGACCGCAGTTGCCTATAAGAATAGTTGAATACCAGACAATTCTGAACAGAAGTTTCAAGCTTCAAAGCTGCCATCATAGTTACCATTTAATTTAAATCCTGGGTTCACTACGTACCAAGTATAGTTTTTCGATCAAAAAATTTTAACTATCTTAGTAACGGTAAACGTGCAGGGGGTGGACATATTGACTACAAGTCTAGTTAACGTAAACGGATGATATACGGGGCTGCAACTGCCTCCAGTGGGGAAATTAAATCTCGATCTATCTCCTTTACTTCTATAGATTGCGGTAATACGTGATATGCTCCCGACCAAACAGCCACAAGTGCATCAGCTAATTTTACCATTTGAGAAAAACTAGTTAGCCCCCACTGTGCTAATTTTGCCTCATCTAACCCTAAGTGCCAAGTTATAGGTATACCAGCCATACTGTTATAAGATCCGGAAATTGCACCGGCGATCGCTCCACAAACCTTTGAGTTGCGTTGATTTTTAATGGCTTGTAAGCAAGTGAGGCGAAAGTCTTCCTTGGTATTTACAAAGGAATAAAAGGCGGAGGAGATGATATTACTTATATTATTTTCTTTATCTAAGCAATTTTGTAATTCGGAATATCCAAGATTATCAGCTATAAGGTTATTGACTTGTTGCAGTTTTGTTGGTAAGCCAGTTGTAGTTTCACCGACAAAAGAAGTAATTTCTGAAACTAATGTATTTGGATTAATTTTTTCATTTAATGATTGAGCCACGAGATAACATACAGTTAATACTGCATCTCTAAATAAGGGATTGTAACTTTTTAATGTCACAAGCAAGTTTTCACGTAGTTTTAAATGGTTTTCGTGAAAAAATAAAGCTATAGGTAAAGCCGCTGAAATTGAGTTCAATAACATCAAATCTGCTGGAAGTTCGGAATTCCCCGTTGACGATTGAAATTTATTCCATTCCTGTAAATCAAAGCCACCCGTTGCAATCAGCACTTCGATACCTCTGACTGCTGCGGTGCAATAGAATGGTTCGTCTGCCGTAGTAGCTAAACTTTGTCCGAGTAAACTTCCTATTAAAGTACCCCGAATTCTACTTGTAAGTGAATAGCGCATACAGTGAATCAAAATCGATAGAAATATCTCGTTATGTTATAACTACCACCTGCAAATACACAAATTCTGGATAAGATCAAATTTTTTTGATAAATTCTATCTGTAGAAAGATAAATCTATAGAAAAGCAAGCCCTAAGTACTTGGGCAAAATTACTTATGTCATTGCTCCGCTATAGTTCGCAATAATACATTTTTTTATATCTACTTAGCTTTTTCACGATAGCCAAAAGCAGATAATCTCATCGGCGTTTTTATACAATCAAAATCTTCCTTCGCGGCTTAAAAGATATTATGCTGAGTCGCTCGCTAAATTCTGTTCATATATTAGAGTTATCGTAACCTTTCTTTAAAAAAGATATTATATTTACCAGATAGCAATTTGAAAACTAATTCGATTTATCAAGGACTTTCTTATAACTGTTGTCTGTTGCCTGTTCCCTGTTCCCTATTCCCTATTCCCTTCTCAAAAAATTTTATTTAGACAGAATAAGTAAAAATATTTTCCAATCAGATAATTTAAGATTTTCTGAGGTGATACACTAAAGCTTGCAATCCTAAAAGGTAACTTTTCGCGCCAAAGCCGCTAATTTGACCGATTGCTACTGGTGCAATATATGAATGGTGTCTAAATTCTTCCCTACAATATATATTGCTCAAATGTACTTCAACAGTAGGTAGATCTACCCCAGCAATGGCATCTCGCAGTGCTACACTCGTATGAGTGTAGGCTCCGGCGTTAATAACAATGCCCTGATGATTGAATAATGCATCATGAATAGCATCGACCAAAACACCTTCATGGTTAGACTGCACGGCAGATACCTGAACTGACAAAGAACGCCCTTCTTCTACTAACAGACGATTAATGTCATCCAAACAAAGCGAACCATAAATCTCTGGCTCTCTTTGCCCCAGTAAATTAAGATTCGGTCCGTGCAGTACCAAAATGCTTAAAGAAGTTTCAACATCTTCTACAGCATTTGAGCTATCTACCACGACGAGAACGCCCATCTACAGGGATTGGAATTAATTCAGCTTCTGGCTCAGCTTCTGGCCCTAAAAGGGCATCAATCAGCTCGCGTGCTAATTCCTTAAGCTTTTCGAGCACCTTTTCGATATAATCCATTTAACTGAACGCTCCTGAGATACTAACTTAAAGTCAACTATCGACTACGGAGAAAATAAACTAAAGACAGTACCGCTGGTTGATAAATGGGTTAATCCCAACTTCCCTTTATCGGGGAGCAAGTCATTACCGATAACCGCGATTTCTCCTTTTATTATTTTAGGTTATCACATTCGACACGGGTAGGTCGGTACCGAATTTCTTAAGAAGTATTTTGCGATGGCAACAATCTGCCAATAGTTAAAAATTAGTAAACAGCCTATAGTCCAGAAGAATTAGAACATCTGGACTATTGCATCCTAAAGTCGGTAGTTTTTGAGTTAACTTGTTTCCGTTTTCTTTTTTGACTTTGTAGTACTAGTTTTACTAGAACTTTTAGCCTTAGTAGTAGATTTTTTAGTACCTGAAGTTTTCGACTTAGTTGTTTTGCGAGTTGATTTACCTTTTGGTGCTTTGCTTGCTAGTAATTCCAGTGCTTTCTCCAAAGTGATGCTTTCAACAGTTTCACCTTCTGGAATACCGACATTGGTTTTACCATGCTTGATGTAAACTCCGTAAGGACCTTCATAGACGTTTACTGGTTCTTCAGTATCTGGATGAGAACCCAATTCCCGCAACGGCTTTTTCGATTTACTTCTGCTACCTCGTCCTTTTTTTGGTTCGGACAATAATTCTAATGCTCTTTCATAAGTGATGCTGAGTACATCATCACC
>JBCCLY010000585.1:0-3348 GCA_039026655.1 Cyanobacteria bacterium P01_C01_bin.38
ATTAGCTGATTCGTCTGAAATAGTCAGCAGCAGCCAAAATCCTACGCAGGCTACAAGTAGTAAACCAATTAATCCATTGGAAACAAAAGGAGCCAGAATATATACAAGACTTAATAATGTAACCGCAATTGCATCTCCCCAACGAAGTAAAATGCTAGTCTGCCGCCAAGAGCTGAAAAACCCAACTAGAAGACGGTGTAGGTAGCTAGAAGTAATATACTGCTTCAGGGGAACAGAAGATAAAGTTAACTGTTGCCAAAAGAAATCCATACAATTCGGGCCTTAGTCAATTAGCATCGAGCAAAAATCATGGACTAATAATAATGTGCTTAGTCCGAAAAAAGTAATAATCTAGACTGCATTTAGGAAATTATTAATCAAATTGTTAACTAAATTTCCGGCGCAGGCTAGCCGTGGTAATAGTTTTGTCAATACTATTACCATTTACCCATCAATCATTACAACGTACCTACTATCGATCCGAAAATTTTCTTTCGATGCTAATTAAAGATTGTTGGGACAAAAAATAAATTACTGAGGATTCTGCAAGATTTAACCATTAGCATCTGCTATTACTTCGCTATTACCTTCTAAAGGTAAAGAAAGTACGTAGCGATATCCTGATTCTTGGGAACCTTGAATCGTGATGTCTCCTCCATGTAACTCTGCTAACTGACAGCTAAGCAATAAACCCAAGGTTTCACGGGATACCCCACCAGATTGTGGTTTACCTTCATGGCTGGATGAATCAACAGCAATTCCACCAGAAGAAATATTCTCACTTATTGAAATATCGTTCTTTGCAGCCATACCATTAAGCGTTTCCCTGGTTTCGGGATAGGTATTAAAGGCTGAATTGATATCAGATGCGAGTTCCATCGAAGATAGTTGAGAAAGACGGAAATAAGGATCTACTTCGGTTATTCCTTCTCCCAACCAAGGATGAGAAACCCAAATGGTAAGTAAGAGGGCATCTTCTTTATAAGAAACATGAATCCTCACAACGCTACCCGTTGCAGAAAGTTGAATCACGCTGAAAATGAGGTGATACAAAATTTGCCGCACTTTATCTTTATCTAATGGCAAAATACGATTTCGTCCAGGTTCTATAGATAGACGAATGTCTTGCTCGCGACGGGCTGCTGCTTCTTCTAATGTATTGATAGCTTGCTGACAAAGCATTTCAATATCTACGGGAGCCAAATTCAGTTCGGTATTCGTATCATCCATTGCTCCCAACTCAGAAATCTCGTTGACTAAGGAAAGCAAATATCTACCGCTATGCTGAATAATTTCTAAATATTCTCTTTGCTTAGTTGTCAAAGGGCCGTATATTTCCCGACCTAAAACACTCGCCATACCTAGAACAGATGTTAAAGGAGTACGTAACTCCTGAGTCAACTGTCCTAAAAGCTGCAATTTCAACTGACTGGTAAAAACCGAGTCTTGAAAAGCTGGCGCACTGATTTTAATTTGTGAGGGAGTAGATTCTTCCAAATTAGTATTTTTGTGGGAAGAAATACTTTTTGCTGTTCCTTCTTGGAGCAATCGGTTGCGCTCAAATTCGCTCATGCTCCAGCGAGCAATGATTTGTAAAAACTCGATATCTCTAGTAGAGAAATTGCGCGGCATTAAGTCCATTACCGCTAATGCGCCCAAACAATACCCTTGAGCATCAATAAGTGGCACTCCTACATAAGCACGAATCCCATAATCCTTTACTAGCTTTCCAGTAACTAGTTCCGCTTTATCCAGCTTATGAGTGTCGTTGATTACTACCACTTGCATACTTTCTACTACCTGGGTACAGAAAGATTCTTGCTTTGATAGTTGACGGGTTTGTGCTAGCTGATTCATTAGTCCCAAACGGGACAAACCTACAGCCGACTTAAACCAGTGGCGCTCGTTATCTACAAATCCCAAAATCGAGATAGGTGCTTCAAGGAAATGGGCCGCAGTTTGAGTAGCTTCTTCAAAAACCGGAATTGTTTCTGGCTGCCGCAAACCCAACCTCAATAAAGCTTGAAGCCGCTGCTGCTCTTGGTTCTCAGGTGTTGCCCAACCATCTTTGTGGGCAAACATTTTGTTTTCAGGCTCTACCATTACCACTGCTACCTTAATTTTTCTTGGAAACTATATTTCATGTACTTATCTATCTATCGTCTTTACTATTCCTAAGCATTCCCCAAATTCACCTCAGACAAACAGCTTGCTCAAATTTTTTTTTGCGAATGGCTAATTTCTGTTACTTGAAAGTATCCAAGGAAGTTAGTTCAACGGTTAATTAGTCGATGCTGTAAATAGCAGCAATGTCTGTCTTGTGTTGTGAATAATAGATCGAACAATTACTATCAAACAAAAGTTGAAAGTTTGTTTATTGGCATATAAAATTATGCCCGTGGGTCTACTGAACTTTCTATAATTCGTATTCTTTTATCGTAAATACACTGTTGCCATTACCATTAGAAAAACTATCAATGGTAATTAGATAAGCAATCGAATAAAGTCAATTTTATTCATAGATACTCGAAATGTTTTGAGTATTTTCATCTAGTTTATTGTCGGAACTCAACTATTAAATAAAGAAATAGTCACAAATCCGAACAATTCGCCTTTTTTGTATAATAGATTGCATATTTCCAGATCAATTTTATTGATTGAATTAAGCTTCTATTTCAAATCTATTTATAAATTTCTCGACAATAAAGTGTCAGATAATTTGCAATATTGAAATTTTCAATTGATTAGCTACTTAAAAAATAATTCAGATAATTGTCATAAAGATAAGACAAAATCAGATAAAGAATAGCAAAAATTTAGTGAATTATTGAAGGTCGTTCAAGATAAAATAAAATAAAAGCTAATTAATCTAAAATTTACACAACCTTCATAATATTTGTTTGCCGTTCTCTAAGTAGTTAGTCATAAATAGATAAGGCGCGTATAAAAAAAATGATATTTACTGGAAGAGGCTGCGGATTATATGAGTGATGTAAATGTGAAGATTCCCTTTGTAGACCTGAGTTTACAGCATCAACCAATTCAAAAAGAAATGCGGCAGGCAATTGAGGATGTATTGGAGCGGGGAGATTTTATTTTAGGTAAAGCGCTGAGTAATTTTGAAACAGAATTTGCAATTTCTTCAGGTGCGAAATATGGCATTGGAGTTGCTAGCGGAACTGATGCGATCGCGCTAGGTTTACAAGCTTGTAATATAGGTGCTGGCTCTGAGGTTATTCTCCCTGCAAATACATTTGTAGCAACATTGATTGGAGTTTTACGTGCAGGTGCTAAACCTATTTTTGTTGATTGCGATCCAAGCACTGCTTTAATAGATTTAGCAGCAGC
>JBCCLY010000586.1:0-3347 GCA_039026655.1 Cyanobacteria bacterium P01_C01_bin.38
CCATTTAAAATCTGTCTTCGAGTGCAAGCAAAAAGGGAGCATCCCAAATGTGGAAATTTATTTTTGTAGTGCGAGCATCTTGCTCGCTAGATATACATAGCAAGCAAGATGCATGTCCTATCGGACACACTGCGTTAACGCACTACCAAATTGTATTTTTGCAAAATAGGGATGCTCCCAGCAAAAATGTCAATATAACTAACAACTCACAACTCCTAACTCCTAACTCCTAACTCACAACTCCTAACTCCTAACTCACAACTCCTAACTCCTAACTCCCAACTCCTAACTCCTAACTCCCAACTCCTAACTTACTCCCTCCCGACAATGCAGTCACTAACCCCCACCATATAATGTTTCCAACTGAACCTGCTGCTGTGAATAAAGGATTTAGTGCGGTACTTAGAAACCGTAATTTCATGCTGGTTTGGATCGGACAAATCATATGTCAGCTAGCAGACAAAATATTTTTCGTGTTGACAATTGCACTGCTTGATAAGTACCCACTTGCAGCAGGTGTAATTGAAGCTGATGATGGTAGACGTGCCGATTTGTTTCTTGCGTTTACTTTACCGGCGATTTTACTAGGCTCGCTAGGCGGTATCATTGTCGATCGCTTTCCTAAAAAGCCGATTATGATTGGCTCGGATTTGCTCAGGGGACTTTTGACTATAGCAATTCCATTTTTGCCCAGAGAATTCTTGATATTATTAGCAATCACTTTTGCTAACTCTGTAATCGTGCAATTTTTCGCGCCAGCAGAGCAAGCTGCCATACCAATTTTGGTGAAGCGAGACAATTTGATGGCTGCCAATGCACTATTTACCAGCACGATGATGGGTGCTATAATAATAGGTTTTGCAATCGGCGAACCTTTATTAAGTTTTGGTCAAAGTTGGTTGGGGGATAAATACGGGCAAGAGTTAATTGTCGGTGGGCTATATCTACTTTCTTCGCTGATAAAAGTACCTGCAAAGTTAAAGAGCAGTAAACCTGACAATAAAAAAGAAAAAGTAAACCCTTTAGAAGAATTTAAAGATTGTTTGCGCTACCTGAAGAAAAAGCGCTTAATCATGAACGCAATGGTACAGCTAACTGCTTTGTATTGTGTTTTTGCTTCCTTAGTTGCATTATCGATTCGTTTGGCAGCAAGATTTGGGTTACAAGAGAAACAATTCGGCTTCTTCCTAGCAGCAGCAGGGGTAGGAATGGTTTTAGGTGCGGGTATTTTAGGTCATTGGGGCGAGAAATTCCATCACAAACCTTTACCTTTATTTGGTTTTTTGAGCATGGCATTCGTGTTAGCCGTGTTCACATTCATTGAGAATTTGCCTTTAGCTTTAGCACTTAGTACCCTATTAGGTTTGGGTGCAGCCTTAATTGCGGTACCGATGCAAACCTTAATTCAACAGCAAACACCCCCAGAAATGCACGGCAAGATGTTTGGCTTCCAAAACCACGCGGTAAATATTGCTTTGACAGCACCATTGCTAATTACCGAAAGATTGACAAATTATTTTGGCTTGCGTCCCGTACTTTTAGGAATAAGCTTTATAGTTGCTACTATCGGTATTTGGGCTTGGCACAATACCCGTAAAGTTTTGACAGATGTTATTTAGAGAATTGGGGATAGGGGATAGTTAGGAGTTAGGAGTTAGGAGTTAGGAATTTCTTGCACTCCTATATATAATTTAAAATCTATTAATGTGTAGAGACGTTGTATTACAAAGTCTTTGTGCTTTTTGATTTGTGTTTTTATATTTGTAATATATAGCGTTCAGTTGGATGCAATACTTTCCCCTCTCCCTTTATAAGGAGAGGGGTGCCCGGAGGGCGGGGTGAGGTAGAGCCGAGTGTATTCTGCTCAACTGAAATTCGCTATACACACAAATTCCTAATCGCAACTGCAAAAACTTAACTTGGCACAATTGTGTCAAACTATCCGGCTTGTACTCCAACAAATATGGTTATTAATAAGTTCAAGTATGATTAATAACATTTAGTTGAATAAAAATTAGAGGAATCAAGCAGATGTCAGAAATTCCAACTCCAGAAAACATTTGGATTATCACCGAAGAAACATCTTCAATAGCTCAAGAAGATAATCAAGGTAGCCGCGATGGAAACCGCGATATTGGAGGAAGAATTGGTGCTTCAGTACCCACTCAAGAAAACCGTGGTAGTCGTAATGGAAGCCGCGATATGGTCGGAATTATTGGTGGGGATACCAAAGAAATCGTTTTCAAAAGAGACAAAGAAGGAATAGCTATTGTCAAAAGAAAATCCGTACAGGTAGCGAAACTCAAGCAAGAAATGAAGAGTTTTATGCAAGCGATGAGAGAGATGCTTGATGAAGCAGAGGAGCCGGATTCTAAAATGCAGCTTGATGAAGTAGAGTTATCGGTAGAAATTAATGGTGAAGGGCAAATTAGCTTGCTGGGAATTGGTGGTGGTAAAGCTGGAGGTAAAGGTGCAATGACTTTTAGGTTTAAGCGAAGATAGTAAACGCAAGATGGGAAAAAATTGGGCGATCGCCGTTCTCTTTTGCACTCATATCAAATCCGGTTGTATTGGAATGATAAAAAACCGCAGAGAACGCAAAGAGCGCAGAGGAAGAGGAGGAGAGCGGAAGTTTCGATAAGTCCGATACAAACGGAAATGATATCAGGCGGAAGCGTTTATTTCGGATGGCAGCAAAAAATTAACTATAATCATAGCCAGGGATTTACCATTCCCATTGTTTGAATTAGAGATTGAAAACTGGAGCATCGAAAAATACCAGCACGACCACTAATTAAAAGCCATGCTTCCCATTCGTGGTTGTGGATAATTTGAGGATTTAGTAAAACAACGCTAGCATCCTCTTCATCACTAATTTGTAGAGCTGTTTGCATATAGTCCGTGCGTATAGGTTGGTTCCAATTACAATTTTCGCTGTAAGCAAAATATTCTTCATTGCTTACTGATGGCAGAAATTTACGACAAGCAACCCATTCATCAATCCAATCTTGATTTTCAGTACAAAACCAGTTAATTTCGGATATGGAATATAACCTCATCGGGCCAGGTATCGCAGGCCAACCATTTGTGATTTTCAGAAAAGTTCTATATGAAGGTGGCAAAATTATACCTAAACGAGTTTCAGTAGCAACAATTTGCTCTTCTATTGCACCAGGATAACCAAACCATTCAGATTCAATATTTTCAGGGGAAAGTTTTAATAAATTCCAATTATCTACGCTACTACTTTCATTCTCTTTATGATTTGCAATAATTTTTTTGCTCTCTTGCTTGAGAAATATCTCCCAATTAAACTTTTCCATTTCTCTGAAAACTATATATAGCAA
>JBCCLY010000587.1:0-3347 GCA_039026655.1 Cyanobacteria bacterium P01_C01_bin.38
CCCAACTCCTAACTCCTAACTCCTAACTCCCAACTCCCAACTCCTTAATTTCAGTGCCATCGTTATATTAAAGAAAATACTGTAATGTCTAAACTTAAGCCTAAATTTTTAATTCCCGCTATTGGTGCTGCCGTAGTCATCATAGGCGGTATCGCTACTTATTTGTATTTAAAAGGTGGCCCCTCTGGAGGTATTTCCGATGCTGCTGCTAGCGCTAGGCTAGTTCCAGATGATGCGATGATGGCAACTTATATTGCCACAGATCCAAAAGTTTGGTCGAAATTAGAACAATTTGGTACTCCCGAAGCGCAAAAATTGGTAGCTGCGGGACTAAAAAATCTTAATGAAAATTTATCTAGCGATGACAGCATTACTTACGATAAAGACTTAAAACCTTGGGTTGGTGGTGTTATGGTAGCCGTATTACCTCCATCTCCAGTTCAACCCGCACAAAATAAGCCTCAATCATCACCAGAACCAAATATTTTAATGGTGGTAGGAATTAAAGATAAAGTAGAAGCTTTGAATTTTACCAACAAGCTTAAACAGCAGAAAAACGTCAAAATCGAAGAAATCAAATATAAAGGTCAAACAATCCAAGAAACCAAAGGTAAAGGAAGTCCTACATACAGCACCATATTAAACGATCGCGTATTGTTTTCTCCTTCTCAAAATGCTGTAAGGCAAGCGATCGATACCAAGCAAGGAGAACCTTCATTTTTTAATAAAACAGGTGCTGCTCAAGTTATAGGAAATAACCTTAATTTGGAGAATACTTTAGCACAAATTTACGTACCCGATTATTCAAGTTTGGTTGAAGAGTTAATTGCTACCAATCCCCAAGCGCAACAACTGCCGCCGCAAACCTTAGAACAATTGAAGCAGGTAAAATCCGTTGTTGCCGGAATCGGCGTTGATAATGATGGATTGCGAGTCAAAGCAAACACCAACTTAGACGCGCAAAAAGTAAAATTCAAATACGAAAAAACACCGGGTAAAGTATTAACTCAATTTCCCCAAGATACAATCGCTCTCATCAGTGGAGGAGGTATCAGTAAATGGTGGACAGCTTTTGCAGAGCAAGCCAAAGATACCCCCGAACTTAACGCAGCACTCCAACAAGTACGCGGACAATTAAAACTAGTCAATATCGATTTAGATAAAGACGTATTTAGCTGGATGGATGGCGAATTTGGTATAGCCGCAATCCCCATAAATCAAGGGCTATTAAAGCAAATTGGCTTCGGTGGTGCATTCCTATTTCACACAGAATCTCGCCAAACAGCAGAAGCGACATTTAGTAAATTAGACAATCTTGCCAAAGGGCAATCAATCCAAGTAGCACAAAAAGACATCGACGGCAAAAAAATCACAGAATGGCAAATCCCTGGGCAAGGTGCATTACTAGCCCACGGTTGGCTAGATGACAAAACCGCATTAATAGCTGTCGGTGGTCCCATAGCTGAAACCCTTGCTAACAAGCAGTTTGAACCCCTCAATAACGGTGAGAGCTTCAAAGGAATAACAGGAACATTACCACAAGAAAACGGCGGTTACTTCTACCTAGACATGGAAAAAGCCCTACCATTCGTGACTCGTTTCTCACCACCAACCCCAGAAGCAACCGCTATCCTCACCTCAATTCGTGGAATCGGCGTTACCGCAACCAGCCCCAATAATTCTCT
Source organism: Cyanobacteria bacterium P01_C01_bin.38 (assembly GCA_039026655.1). Classification (GTDB taxonomy): domain Bacteria; phylum Cyanobacteriota; class Cyanobacteriia; order Cyanobacteriales; family Nostocaceae; genus Rivularia. The sequence continues at coordinate 1,686 of JBCCLY010000587.1, forward strand.
AACCCAAATGGAAATGTTGCTAGCGCTGAAGAAAAACAGTGAACAGTGAGGAGTTAGGAGTTAGGAGTTAGGAGTTAGGAGTTGGGAATAGGGCATGGGGCATGGGGCATGGGGAATTGGTAGTTGGTAGTTGGTAATTGATAATTGATAATTGGTAATTGATAATTGATAATTGGTAATTGATAATTGGTAATTGGTAATTCCCCATCCCCAATGCCCCATGCCCAATTCCCCAATTCCCATCTTCTGTTAATTATTCTTTTGAAATTAAAACAAAATTATCTTTAAGGCTTATTATCCTTACAGGCAAATTTTTTCTTAATTCCAAAATCAAGAACTTAATTAATTAATATTACTGATGGCTATCGCTACAAAAAATACTACTCCACTCTCTACACGCTTGATAAATGGATTGCTAGGAATCAAGCCACTGTACGGAATAGCCAAGCATCAAGCCCGTCAAATGATGATTAAACGCGGTGAAAGAGTTGGTGTCCCTTGGAAAAAGCAAGTGGAAGAAATGAAAACCGTTGATTGGGAAAGTGAAATTAAGAAAGTAGAAAACAAGAATGTTTCCTATCCCAATTATTATTTCGATTCATTTCATGCTTATGAAGAAGGTAATCATGGGTGGAAACCAGCTTTAGAATTAGAAGTTGCAGCTTTAACGGTTCACTCTACACTTTTTAACAAAGCTGGTGAAATAGAAGGAGACTCAAAATTACGCGCTTCTTATCATGATGTCCTTAAACCGCAAATTCCCGAACCCCAAGACATTTTAGATTTAGCTTGTGGGGTTGGTTTAAGTAGCTTTGCTCTCCAAAAAATTTATCCTCAAGCCAAAGTTACCGGCTTAGATTTATCACCTTATTTTCTATCAGTCGCTAATTATCATTCGCAGCAGCGACAAATTGATATTAATTGGGTTCATGCGGCAGCAGAATCTACAGGTTTACCAGATAATTCATTTGATTTGATTTCGATTTTCCTTACCTGCCATGAATTACCACAATCTGCCACTCGACAAATACTAGCTGAAGCCAAACGAGTATTGCGTTCTAACGGTCATTTGGCAATTATGGACATGAATCCTCAATCTGAAGTTTATCAGAAAATGCCGCCTTACGTATTCACTTTACTAAAAAGCACAGAACCTTGTTTAGATGAATACTTTACCTTAGACATTAAACAAGCTTTAATTGAAGCCGGTTTCCAAACTCCAACAATTAATTATAATAGTCCCCGTCATCGGACTGTTGTAGCCAAAGTGAAGTAAGGAGATGGGGAGACAAGAAGAAGATAACTTCTAATATCATGTCCGGTTAAACAGTTATCATATCTGTGGGGGCAAAGTAATGAGTAATGAGTAATGAGTAACGAGTAATGAGTAATGAACAAAAAGTTATGTTGATAAGGGTCGCCATCTTTTCAGTAGAATTATATCGTAAGTAATTAACCGGACTTGGTATAGCTCCCCATCCCCAATGCTCAATGCCCAATCCCCAACTCCTAACTCCTAACTCCTAACTCCTAACTCTTAACTTTCCTATACCCCATTTCCAATTAGTAATTTACGTGCTAATGGTTTGGGAATAAAACTTATTAAGAATGCTGCAATAGTTCTTGGATTAAATTTTTGTTGAATCAAAGCATCTAAAAGTA
>JBCCLY010000588.1:0-3346 GCA_039026655.1 Cyanobacteria bacterium P01_C01_bin.38
AACAAAAATAAATATTTTTAAAAAATAAATTTTCTTACTGTGTTCATTAAAATTTTTTAATTCGGTGGGGGCTCTCTTGTTGCGGGGGGGCTCCCCCCTGCGATCCTGATGCCCCCACTACCTGTTTTTTATTTTTCACAATTGCGATGCTCCTATCTGAAAGTTATGGCGATCGCCATAACTTAATCTAAAAATCTGTATATATTTTCTATTCCCCGTTCCCTATTCCCCGTTCCCTACTCCCTACTCCCTATATAAAAACTCTCGCATATACTGATTTACCAATTCGGGTTGTTCTTGCTGTACCCAGTGACTACAGTTAGGAATATATTTAATTTGAAAATCTTTAACATAAGCTTCGGTACCGTAAGTTAATTCTTTTCCTAATGCAGTATCTTCTTCTCCCCAAATCATTAAAGTAGGAACTTCTAAAACGCTCCAATTTTGATTGGATAATTGTGAAAAAATATTCCGGTAATAGTTTATCATCGCTGTTAAGGCACCGCGTTTAGCAGCAGCATTTTTATAAGCGTCGATATCTTCTTGACTAAAAGCGCTTTTATTAATTGCCATTCCTGTAAAAGCATTTTCAATAAATTGATAATCTTGAGCTTGAAGAAATAATTCTGGAATTGCAGGAAGTTGGAAAAAGAACATATACCAGCTGCGTAATAATTGCTGGGGAGTACGCAAACCTTCAGAAAACTTTGCCGGATGGGGACAATTCATAATAATTAATCGCTCTATCATTTGCGGATACTTATAAGCAAAACTCCAAGCAATCCCTCCTCCCCAATCGTGGGCTACCAGCACGCAGGAGTCGTATCCTAAACCGCGTATAATACCTTCGACATCGCGAACTAATTCATTCATTAGATAAGCCGATTGTTCTTTCGGTTTATCGCTATCGTTGTAACCGCGTAAATCTGGAGCAACTACCTTGAAATTTTGTGCAAACTCCGGAATTTGATATCGCCACGAATACCAAAATTCAGGAAACCCGTGTAGCATAAGCATTAAAGGACCACTACCCTGAGTTACATAATGTAGATTTACCCCATTAGTAGTTATGTAATCGTGTTGCCAAGTTTCCATGTGGATGCCCTCTTAGACTATTTGCTTATTTTATGAGGAGAAGGGGAAGAGGGGGAAGAGGGGGAAGAGAGGAGTTAGGAGTTAGGAGTTAGGAGTTAGGAGTTAGGAGTTAGGAGTTAAGAGTTAGAAGTGAAATTCCAATGCCCAATGCTCACTGCTCACTGCTCACTGTTCACTGTAAAATATCTATATTTTGGATTGTTCTAGAGATAGATGTATGTGTTTGTTTTATATGAGTTGATAAATATAGTAATTGCTTATCAAAACTATGACACAACAGATATCACATCATCCTGCTGCGTGGATTGAACGACTGGCGAGGTTTGGCTACGCTTCTAAAGGAGCAGTATACTTTCTGGTTGGATTGCTGGCAGTACAAGCTGCTTTTGGTGGTGGCGGAAAAACTACCGATACAGAAGGAGCTTTGAAAACTCTATTACAACAACCTTTTGGTCAATTTTTACTTGGTGTGATTGCGTTTGGTTTAATCAGTTATGCAATGTGGCGTTTTGTTGAAGCAATTAACGATCCAGAAAATAAAGGCAGCGATCTTAAAGGTATCGCCACAAGACTAAGTTATGTCGCTAATGGTTTGGCTTATGCCGGATTGGCTTGGACTGCAATACAAAGTATTATCGGTAATGCAACCAGTAGTAGCGGGAATAGCAAACAAGATTGGACTGCTCGATTGCTCAATCAACCTTTTGGACAGTGGTTGGTAGGAACCATTGGTGTTGGTGTAATTGCTTTTGGATCTTACTATTTATATAGAGCTTTTACTGCCAAGTTTCGTAGAAAGCTGAATTTATCGGAGTTAAGCAGCACTGCACGTGAGTGGGTTATAGCTATTTGCCGATTTGGCTTGGCGGCAAGAAGTATTGTATTCTTTTTAATTGGTTGGTTTGTTATTGAAGCTGCATATATGGCTCAAGCTAGTCAAGTTGGTGGACTTGATGAAGCGTTGGAAACTTTAGCTAGTCAACCTTACGGTCCTTGGATGTTAACGGTTGTGGCTTTAGGATTAATGGCTTATGGCGTATATATGGTGGTTCAAGCACGATATCGTCGTCTCGATCCAAATATATAAATGGGTAATGGTTAATGGGTAATGGGTAATAGGTAATAATTTAATTTAAAAATTTCAATATATCTATTTAACTTTTTTCTATTAACTGCTCACTGTTAACTGTTAACTGCTCACTGTTAGAAGAATGTCAATTACTGAAATACGCGGTGTTTGGTTGACTACTACGGCAAGTAAAGTTTTTGATTCTGGCGATAATATCGCTGAAGCAATGGACTTTCTTGCCGAAACGGGATTTAATGTTGTGTTTCCGGTAGTTTGGAATAAAGCGGCAACGCAATTTCCTTCTCGGGTAATGCAGCATAATTTCGGTGTAGAAATTAATCCGCAATATCGTGGAAGGGATGTTTTAGCAGAAATTATTACTGAAGCGCATCGAGTTGGCTTAAAAGTGATTCCTTGGTTTGAATATGGCTTTGCTAGTTCTTACAATTCTAATGGCGGAATGTTACTGGCGAAAAAACCGCAGTGGGCAGCACGAGATAGTAAAGGTAATTTATTAAATAAAAATGGGTTTGAATGGCTTAATGCTTTAGATTCTGAGGTTCAAGATTTTTTATTAAGTTTAATACTTGAAGTTGTTAATAATTACGATATTGATGGTATACAGGGTGATGACCGTTTACCTGCTTTACCGTCTGAAGGTGGTTACGATAATGGTACTATAGAACGCTATAATCAAGAATTTGGTCAAAATCCGCCGCAAAATTGTAAAGATAAGCAATGGTTGCAGTGGAGAGCAAATATTTTAACAGATTTTTTGGCGCGTTTATACAAAGAGGTTAAAGCTGTAAATAATAATCTATTAGTATCGATGGCTCCCAATATTCACGATTGGGCATTAAAAGAGTATTTACAAGACTCGCAGACATGGTTACAAAAGGGTTTAGTAGATATTATTCATCCGCAAATTTATCGCCGGGATTTTAATAGTTATAAAGGTATTGTTGATAAGTTAGTCAAACAGCAATTTAATGATAAGAGCCGAATCAAACTGGCACCTGGTGTGTTGATGAAGTTGGGTTCTTATAATATTAGTCCCGATTATTTGTTGCAACTAATTGAATATAATCGCGCTTGCGGTATTAAGGGAGAAGTGTTTTTCTTTTACGAAGGTTTGCGAGATAATAATAATGCTTTAGCTAAGGTATTGAAACAAAATTATTA
>JBCCLY010000589.1:0-3345 GCA_039026655.1 Cyanobacteria bacterium P01_C01_bin.38
AAAAGTAAATCTGCGGATTTATGCTTTGATGCGCTTATTATTTTTACAACCATTATTAAATAAGGCAAAAATATTTTTAAGAAGTGCGTTTGAAATGCCCCCTTTGGCTTAATAATAAGTATCTTGACAATATCAAACCCTGGCGCAGGCGATTGGAGGAGACTTTAAGCTCAAACTGATGACAACAATTAATTAGCGGTGCGGATTTCCTGTCTGAGAGTGGGTACCCTATTATTTGTAAGTTATCGTTAAAAATTTCTACTAATCATTTCCTTTGCGATACTCCGAAGCCGTTATAGCGCCTTGTCGGAGTTCTTAGCACAGATAAAAATAAGAGTGTTTTTAATTTTTGACCATAGCAGCACCATAGTGGTATTTATTCAAAATCATATAAACCGCGATCTTTCCTTCAAGAGCGTAAAAACCTTCTCGCGTCAAACTAGGCGCGGTAGAGTTACTTACCACCTTTAGGAGTAAACTTAACTAATATACAGTTAAAAATTCTGAAACGAACGTCAATTTAGAAGGTAGATTTTGATTACAGGGTGCTTATAGCATATTCAAGGTGAAAAACACTCACTATGTGTTTTAACCACATTTTATTGTTTTAGTCAATCTCCTAAATTGGAAAATGATAGATAAAAGCTATACATGACAATATAATTTATATAAAAAGGGCGAATTTGTCATTTTATTATTGCTATAATCTATTGTTCAATCTAGATTCATTTATATTTAATGGTGTAATTTCCTATGGAATCTCGTATGACTCGTCTGTCTATTTTTGTAGACGGAAATAATATGTTCTATGCTCAACAAAAGAATGGTTGGTTTTTTGACCCACGACGAGTATTAGAATACTTCAAATACGAACATATACATACAGATTTAATTAATGCTTTTTGGTATACAGGCTTAAAAGACCCACAGGATCAACGAGGTTTCCGTGATGCTCTAATTAGTTTAGGATATACGGTACGAACTAAAATACTCAAAGAATATTACGATGATTCCTCCGGACGCTACTCTCAAAAAGCTAATTTAGATATTGAAATTGTTGTAGATATGTTTAATACAGTAGACCAATATGACAAAGTTATTTTATTTAGTGGAGATGGAGATTTTGAAAGAGCAATTGAATTATTACGCTCGAAAAACACTCATATAACTGTCGTGTCTACAGAGGGAATGATAGCACGAGAATTACGTAATGTTACCGATAGATATATTGATTTAAATGACATTAGAAACAGTATAGAAAAAACTGAAGCTTAATAAGCTTTACAATTATTTAGAAAATTAATAGTAAAAAAAATTAAACTAGAAAGTATTGCGACCGCACCTACGATATGAACGACAAAAACAGGGTTATGAAAACAAATCCAGAACGAATCATTATTTTTGATACCACCCTCCGCGATGGAGAACAATCTCCGGGGGCAGCATTGAATATCGATGAAAAGTTGGCGATCGCCAAGCAGTTAGCCCGATTAGGTGTGGATGTAATTGAAGCGGGTTTTGCTTTTACAAGCCCCGGAGATTTTGAAGCTATTAGCAAGATTGCTCAAACTGTAGGAACTGAAGATGGTCCGGTAATTTGTAGTTTGGCGAGAACGAAAAAAGATGATATCAAAGCAGCAGCAGAAGCAATAAAGCCAGCAGCGAAAGGTAGAATTCATACGTTTTTAGCTACTTCTGATATTCACCTTGAATACAAGTTGAAAAAAACTAGATCAGAGGTGCTATCAATTGCTGAAGAAATGGTTGCTTATGCCAAAAGTTTTACTGACGATATAGAATTCTCGCCAGAAGATGCCGGACGCTCCGATCCAGAATTTCTCTATCAAGTATTAGAAAAAGTAATTGCAGCTGGAGCAACAACAGTTAATATTCCCGATACAGTTGGTTATACTACTCCAAGCGAATATGGAGCTTTAATTAAGGGAATTAAAGATAACGTTTCTAATATTGATAAAGCAATTATTTCGGTTCACGGACACAACGATTTAGGTTTAGCTGTTGCTAACTTTTTAGAAGCAGTAAAAAACGGTGCCAGACAATTAGAATGTACCATTAACGGTATTGGAGAACGTGCCGGGAATGCAGCTTTAGAAGAATTGGTAATGGCTTTGCACGTTCGCAGACAATATTTTAATCCTTTCTTAGGACGAGATGTTGATTCGGAAGCACCATTAACAAATATTGACACCAAACATATATATAAAACTTCTCGTTTGGTTTCCAATTTAACGGGGATGATGGTACAGCCAAACAAAGCAATTGTCGGTACAAATGCTTTTGCTCATGAATCCGGAATTCATCAGGATGGGATTTTAAAAAATAAACTCACCTATGAAATAATGGATGCTGAATCAATTGGTTTGACAGAAAATCAAATTGTTTTAGGCAAGTTATCTGGAAGAAATGCGGTTCGCAGTCGTTTGAAAGAATTGGGCTTTGAACTATCAGAAAATGACTTAAACAAAGCATTTATTAGATTCAAAGAAGTCGCTGACAAAAAGAAAGAAATTACCGATTGGGATTTAGAAGCGCTTGTTAATGATGAAATTCAGCAAGCACCCGAATTATTTAAGTTGGAATTAGTCCAGGTTTCCTGTGGCAGCAACGCAAGCCCTACCGCAACGGTGACTCTACGCAATCCAGAGGGAGAAGAACTAACTGATGCAGCTATTGGTACTGGTCCCGTTGACGCTGTATACAAAGCAATCAATCGCGTAGTAAATGTACCTAATAAGTTGATTGAGTTTTCCGTGCAATCGGTAACTGCCGGTATTGATGCGATAGGAGAAGTGACGATTCGATTGAAGTATGAAGAACGTATTTATTCAGGACGTTCGGCAAATACTGATATTATCGTCGCATCGGCTCAAGCTTATGTAAATGCATTGAATCGCTTGTATGGAGCATTACTAAATAATAAAAAGCAGCAAGTAACTGCATAGTATATATTGTTGAGAAAATTGATTGAGTTTGATGGTAGAGAACCCGGTATCTTTAAAATGCCGGGTTTCTTGATGCTTGTAGATAGGGAGCATCCCGATTTTGCAAAAATACGATTTGGTAGTGGGTGCAAAATTCTATATATTTTTAAAATGCGGGGTTTTTTGTTGCTTGTAGTTTGGGAGAATCCTGATTTTCAAAAAATACTTTTTGTTTTGGCGAGAATCTTGCTCGATTTGTATATCTAGCATTGACGAGCAGAGTGTCATTTGGAGCATTTTGCTGCCACTCTTGTGCGGCCTGAGTAATCACATCTGGTTTGGCGCTCGCGAGCTTATCTTCCAAAACTGTGCTGCGGTCGTCGGGCAGAAAACGATCTAAGGG
>JBCCLY010000590.1:0-3345 GCA_039026655.1 Cyanobacteria bacterium P01_C01_bin.38
AAAAGCAACAGGGAATGTCCCATGCTGTCTGCGGGTGTGGATACTGCCACTGTTAGGAAGTTACAACCTTCTAAGTAAGAAGATGCCAAACCGTGGGTATACCACGAAGATACAAAAGTTGTACCTGTAAGCCATCCACCTAGAGCCATGTAGGCACAGGGGAAAAGCAATAGACCCGACCAACCGATGAAAACGAATCTGTCTCGCTTTAACCAGTCATCGAGTACGTCAAACCAGCCTCTAGTGCTAGGGGCGCGTCCAACTGCGATGGTCATGAGATCAAATCTCCAAAATCGTTATAATTACAGCTTTATTCAACTTTGAGGTAAGCATTTCACTGCCGCCCTCATGCAGAAAAGCAACTAGATTGTCAATCTAGTTTACAAATTTTTACTGTTTCTAATTTTATTGTATATGAAGAATAGGTAATTTTTCCAGTCAGTTTTCAAATTTACCAATTTTTTTTTGCGACTCTATGTGAATGCTTGGGTAAGCGAAGAGTCTTATATCAGGTAATAGTTACAGGTTGCAAATAGTTAATATTTTTTTTATATTTAGTAATTTTTCATTCTCATAATTCAGTTCGGACTGTTAATGTAGTGCTGACGCTAAAATTAGACGAAACAGTTAATTTTAATTAAGGTTCCATGTTTACTATCGATTTAACAGTAAGAAACACAGCTTTCCCCGCATCTATTGAACGCAAGACTCAAGAAGATGCTGAAGCTATCTATCAGTCAGTGTTATCAGCAATGCGTTCTGGCGATCCAGATATTATTGAGCTTGAGTCTGAGGGTAAGGTAGAGAAAAAAATCGCTATTCGTGCTACTGAAATTTCTGGTGTTCAGATGACCAAGAAAGAAGGTGCAGCTGGTGGAGGTGGTAAAACTCCTGGTTTCTTTGCTTTAGCTTCGGAATGAAATATTGGTGGAACATAAAACGAGTCAGCCGGGAATCTCAGTAAAAGATTTAAACTTTGATTGGCCTTCAGGGGCGCAAGTTATCAAATCTTGTTCTTTAGAAGTACCTAAAGGCGAATTTTGGATGCTTTTAGGTACAAACGGTAGTGGAAAATCAACTTTACTCAGACTGCTTGCAGGATTGTTAACTCCTAAAAGTGGCGAAGTAGGAGTTTTGCATCCTGTTGGTTTTGTATTCCAAAATCCCGATCATCAATTAGTAATGCCCACTGTTGGTGCTGACGTGGCTTTTGGATTAGTACAAGAACAATTGCCGCAAAAGCAGGTTAGAGAAAGAGTAGAAGAAGCACTCAGCGCAGTCAACTTACTTTCACTGCAACGCCGTCCTATTTATGCTTTAAGTGGCGGCCAAAAACAAAGAGTAGCCATTGCTGGGGCGATCGCCCGACGTTGTGCTTTGTTGCTGTTAGATGAACCTACCGCTTTGCTCGATCCAGATAGCCAGTTAGAATTAGTCGCTGGTGTCCGTCGTTTAGTAAAAAGTCGAGGTATAACAGCCCTTTGGGTGACTCATCGTTTAGATGAATTAAACTACTGCGACGGTGCATTCCTACTCGAACAAGGGGTTTTAATCGATAAAGGAGAGCCAGCACGTCTCAAAAAAGTTTTAATGGAATTACAAGGAGGAGAGTAAATCATTTTTCTTTCTTAACATTTTTTGTTTAAAGTAGTAAGTATTTACTAATTACCAAAGGTTTCAGCGCGTCTACTAATAATAGGCGCGTTTATTTTATTTTTTTAATTCTTTTTTTTGCCTGAATTTTGGATTTGTACAAAATTAAGAAAAATGAAATCCGATTGGGATCGATCAAAATTATAAAATCAAATTACCTTTATTTGATAGGGGTTTCGTAGTATTGTCAAGATTTTATGTATGTGTAACATAGTGTTACAAGTAATGATTGAATTACTATAAGACTTATGAACGAAAATTGTAAAATCTAGAATACTGTGATTCAGAACCATGTCCCCTTCATTTACCCCGGCCGTTTTACTCGTAGACGGTTATAACATAATTGGCGCTTGGTCTTGTCTAAAGAAGACTTGCGACAACGCTGGACTAGAAACTGCACGCAATGAGTTGCTCGAAGCCCTCGTCGATTACAGTGCATTTACGGGTTATCAAACCCAAGTAGTGTTCGATGCCCATTTTCAAAAGAATGGCAGCAATGAAGAAGTTGTAACTAAAAATGTCACGGCTTTTTACACGGATTTCGGGCAAACAGCAGATACTTACATTGAAAAACTTTGCGCGTCATTGCGTCACAAAGTACGAGAGCGTTTATTGTCGCGAGTAGTTGTAGCCACATCAGACCGGGCGCAACAGTTAACGGTACAGGGATATGGAGCGGAATGGATATCTGCACAGCAACTCTGTTACGAAATAGAAGCCACCGTTTGTAGAACCCGACAAAAGTACAAATCGCGTAAAAAAAACAACGGTAGATTCTTAGCTAACTCTATTGATGCTAAATCGCGTCAAAAGCTAGCTGAATTACGAATGGGTTTGAAAAAATAGATCGCTATAACTTTCCTTAAAGGCATCTACTAACTACATAACAAGTAGGCTAAGAACTAGTTTTAATTAGTACAAAAGTATGGCGCATAGGGCTATAAGAAACTTAAAAAAAAAAGTTTGTTAAAGTACTTGCCAAATTCTATTTTTGGCTTTAATATTAGTAATCGTAGTCCTCAGTAGCTCAGTGGTAGAGCGGTCGGCTGTTAACCGATTGGTCGCAAGTTCGAATCTTGCCTGGGGAGTTTAAAATTTATTTGTTGCTTAATACTTCTAAGTAGTAGGTATGATAGGCGGTAATATTTGATAGATTTTAAATTGCTTTAAAGTAGCTATTTAGGATACTCACTGAAATACTACTCTTCTAGAACATTTTTATTTTATACCTTCACAAATAAAGCGAGAGGATAGTTTAGGCTCTTAGTAAACTATTTATCGTTTTTCAGGACTAAAGTTCCTACTACGAACATGAAAGTACTATTCATAATTAATGTGGTTGAATAGTAATATTCGATCGGATTAATTCTGTTGCCCGTAAGAATATACATCTGGCTCGTTAGTTGCTACTAGCGAGCCTTTGGTTTGTTAGTTGAAATAATTGCGATTGGTAAGCAATTCTTAGTTAATTAAGTGAAAACGCTACATCACATTAAATTGAAGCAGATAAATTATATGTACTATAGGAATCCTAATTGATTTTTGTTAGCGGAGCGTGTCCAAAGGGCATAAAATACGTATGGTGTATTATCGCGTTAGCAGAGCGTGACGTTAGTCATAACGCAACCTACCATTTTATAGTCATTCCAAATATAAAACGGATCGTAGTGCGAGCATCTTGCTCGCTGACAG
>JBCCLY010000591.1:0-3342 GCA_039026655.1 Cyanobacteria bacterium P01_C01_bin.38
AGTTGAGCGGGTTGTGTGCGTACCGGGAAATGGTGGTACGGCTAGTTTGGATAATTGTGAAAATCTTGATTTGCTCTTAGATGATTTTGAAGGTATAGCTAATTTTGCTTTAAAAGCACAAATAAATCTTATAGTTATAGGGCCAGAAGTTCCTTTAGCTAAGGGAATTACCGATTATCTGCAAGCCAAAGGTTTAAAAGTTTTTGGTCCCACAAAGGCAGGAGCGCAGATAGAAGCAAGCAAGGCATGGGCAAAAAGTCTTATGCAATCCGCCAATATTCCCACGGCTAATAGTGCGGTATTTAATAAAGCAGCACCGGCAAAAAGCTATATCAAAGAGCATGGGGTGCCAATTGTTATCAAAGCTGATGGTTTGGCTGCTGGTAAAGGTGTTACGGTTGCAACCGACTTAAATCAAGCCGTAGAGGCAGTTGAAGCAATCTTTGACGGGCAATTTGGCAGCGCTGGGGAATTTGTAGTTATTGAAGAATGTTTAACCGGGCAAGAAGTATCAGTTTTAGCCTTGAGTGATGGTTTAACTATAAGATCGTTATTACCAGCCCAAGATCATAAACGCATCGGTGAAGGCGATACAGGAGAAAACACAGGGGGAATGGGAGCCTATGCGCCAACACCCATCGCCACGGTTAATTTAATGGAGCGGGTGCAAAAACAAGTTTTAGATCGAACTATAAATGCTTTAAAAGCCAAAAACATTGATTATCGAGGCGTACTTTATGCCGGATTGATGGTAACTCCCACGGGGGAATTCAAAGTTTTAGAATTTAACTGTCGTTTTGGCGACCCAGAAACCCAAGTAATATTACCATTATTAGAAACACCCTTAGAAGAATTAATGCTTGCCTGTATCGAGCAGCGTTTAGAGCAAATGCCCCCCATCCAATGGAAACAAGCAGCCGCCGCCACCGTAGTTGCTGCTTCCGGGGGATATCCCCAAACTTACGAAAAAGGTAAAGTTATTACAGGTATTGCCGAAGCCGAAGCGAAGGGAGTTAACGTATTTCATGCCGGAACAAAATTAAATCAAGAACTGATGACAGATGGAGGTAGAGTTTTAAACGTTACGGCAGTCGGAGAAAACTTTGAGCAAGCATTGCAACTAGCATATGAAGGTATGGAAAAAATTAATTTTGAAGGGATGTATTATCGGCGGGATATTGGGAAACAGTTGACAGTGAGCAGTGAGCAGTGAGCAGTTAGGAATTGGGAGTTGGGAGTAGCGAGTAAATTATTTTTCTTCCAATTTCCTATGCCCAATGCCCCATTACCAACTACCAACTACCAATCCCTCATTACCAACTAACAACTACCAACTACCCACTACCCACTACCAATTACCCAATCCCAATTTTATTTTTCTTCACTGTTTGTCAAATTAACTGTTAATTTTTAGTTGTTGGGTTGTATTTAAAAAACTACTAACAACTTATATTTGAGATGCTAGCTATTTTTAAAACAATTAGAGAGGCGATCGCCCATTGGTGGTCAGATTTTAATCTTCAAACAAGGCTGTTAGCGGCTGTCACTTTGGTTGTGTCTTTGGTGATGAGCGGTTTGACGTTTTGGGCGGTAAATACGATTCAGCAGGATGCACGGCTAAATGATACTCGTTTTGGACGAGATTTGGGTTTGCTGTTGGCTGCTAATGTTTCTCCGTCTTTTGCAGAAAATAATTACACGGAGATAGCACAGTTTTCTCAGCGCTTTTACAGCAGCACTTCTAGCGTCCGCTATATGCTTTATGCTGATGAAACTGGAAAAATATTTTTTGGTATTCCTTTTTGGGAACCGGAGGTAGGCAATTCACTGACTATTGAACGCAGAATTCAGCTTCCGGAAGATTATGCTGCTGATGTGGAAAAGCCAATGGTGCGTCACCATCATTCACCAGATGGGGAAGTTACTGACGTTTTTGTGCCTTTGCGAGCGAATGGTAAATATTTGGGCGTTTTAGCTGTTGGTATTAATCCCAATCAAACTGCTGTTATTTCTACTAATTTTACCCGCGATGTGACGATTGCGGTGTTTATCTCGATTTGGGTAATGGTAATTTTAGGAGGAGTAGTTAATGCTTTGACTATTACTAAACCCATCAAAGAACTTTTGGCAGGAGTCAAACAAATTGCTGCGGGGAATTTTAAGCAGCGAATCGAGTTAGAATTTTCTGGAGAACTTAATGAATTAATTTCTAGCTTTAATGAAATGGCAGAAAAGTTGGAGCGCTATGAAGAACAAAATATAGAAGAATTAACAGCAGAAAAAGCTAAATTAGAAACTTTGGTTTCTACAATTGCCGATGGTGCGGTGTTGATTGATAATGATATGCAAGTAATATTAGTTAATCCTACAGCAAAAACAATTTTAGGTTGGGATGAAGCTGAAGTCGTTGGTAATAGCGTATTGGAATATTTACCTTCGCAGATGCAGATAGAAATCAACCGTTATTTAGAGAAAATGACGGCAGGAAATCTAGAACGCGCTGAATTCCGCATTACTATCAACGAACCGATTAAAAGAACTATCCGCATACTTTTAACTACAGTTATCAACCAGCAGCGAGAAAGTATCAAAGGCATTGCCATAACTATTCAAGATATTACTCGCGAAGTAGAACTTAATGAAGCAAAAAGTCAATTTATTAGCAACGTTTCCCACGAATTGAGAACGCCTTTATTTAATATCAAATCTTTTATTGAAACCTTACATGAATTCGGCGAAGATTTAGATGTAGAGCAGCGACAAGAATTTTTGTTAACAGTTAATAACGAAACAGATAGACTTGCTCGTTTAGTTAATGATGTATTAGATTTATCAAAATTAGAATCTGGACGTAGCTACAATATGGATGGAGTTGATTTGAGTCAAGCCATCGAACAAACTCTACGTACTTATCAGTTAAATGCGAGAGATAAAGAAATTGAATTAATTCAAGATATATCTCCAAACTTACCTTTAGTCAGGGGACATTACGATTTATTGCTGCAAGTTTTGGCTAATTTAATTGGTAATGCACTTAAGTTTAGCAGACCTGGAGGAAAAGTAGCACTCCGGGCATATCAACATCAATCTCAGCCACATTTAAATACCTCAATATCTCGCGTGCGCGTAGAAATTGGCGATACAGGAATTGGTATTCCTCAAGAAGATCAACAAGCCATTTTCGACCGCTTTTTCCGCGTAGAAAATAAAGTTCACACCCTTGAAGGAACAGGCTTAGGATTATCAATTGTCAGAAACATCCTCGAAGACAAACATCATGCAAAAGTATCTTTAGTTAGTGAAGTCGGTATCGGAACCACATTTTGGTTTGACTTAGAAATC
>JBCCLY010000592.1:0-3342 GCA_039026655.1 Cyanobacteria bacterium P01_C01_bin.38
CATAGATTTATCACAAGTATCTTATATGTCTAGCGGCGGCTTACGTATGTTGCTATCTTCTTATAGAAAAGTCGCAGCTAAAAACGGAAAACTAATATTAGTAGGTCTTTCCGAAGAAATTAAGGATACCATGTCAGTAACTGGATTTCTTGATTTTTTCAATCATTCCGAAAACGCCACAACTGGTTTAGCATTGTTCTTAGAAAAATAGAAGGATGAGTAATTAGGAGTTAGGAGTTAGGAGTTAGGAGTTAAGAGTTAAAAATTAATGATTAATAGCCGCTACTCATCGATAACTAATTATTCCCCTATGCCCTATGCCCTATCCCCTAATCCCTACTCCCTATTCCCTATTCCCTTTTTGTTATGTTTATAGAAAGAATTGATATTCATCCCACTCACAATATAGATAAATTTAAATTACGTTGTGGAAAGCCGTTTCCTTTTGGTGCGACTTTAATCCCAGGAGGTGTAAACTTTTCCATATTTTCTCGTCATGCAACTTCTTGTACATTAGTATTGTTTGAGAAGCATTATTCAGAGCCAATGGCAGAAATTCCTTTTCCTAAAGAGTTTCGTATTGGTAATGTTTATTGTATGGTTGTATTTGGTTTAGACTATGAAAACATTGAATACGGCTACCGTATGGATGGCCCAAATAATTTTAAACAAGGTCATTGGTTTGATTATAATAAAATACTTTTAGATCCCTATGCAAAAATTATCGGCGGTAGGAATGTTTGGGGTGTAAAACCTGATTGGAATGATGTTTATCAACATCGAGGAAAGATAGCATTTGAAGATTTTGATTGGGAAGATGATTGTCTTTTAGAAATTCCACAGGAAGATTTAATTATCTACGAAATGCACGTTCGTAGTTTTACAAAACATTCTTCTGCTAATGTTAAGCATCCGGGAACCTTTGCAGCAATCCACGAAAAAATTCCTTATTTAAAAGAACTAGGTGTTAATGCTATCGAATTAATGCCAATCTTCGAGTTTGATGAGTTTGAAAATTCTCGTCTAAACCCACAAACCGGAGAGATGTTGTTAAATTATTGGGGTTATAGTACGGTTGGATTTTTTGCTCCGAAAGCGGGTTATGCTGCTACGGGAAAATTAGGGATGCAAGCAGATGAATTAAAATCTTTAGTTAAAGCACTACATAAAAATGGTATTGAAGTAATTTTAGATGTAGTTTTCAATCATACTGCTGAAGGTAACGAGCAAGGGAACTATATTTCTTTCCGGGGAATCGATAATCAGACTTACTATATGCTGACTCCGGAAGGTTATTATTACAACTTTAGCGGCTGCGGAAATACTCTGAATTGCAATAACCCAATTGTCAGGGGAATGGTTTTAGATTGCCTGCGTTATTGGGTAAGCGAATATCATATCGATGGTTTCCGATTTGACTTAGCTTCTATCTTGGGAAGAGATCCTTGGGGGGCACCTTTAACAAATCCACCTTTATTAGAAACTTTAGCTTTCGATCCAATTTTGGCAAAATGTAAGTTGATTGCTGAAGCTTGGGATGCTGGTGGATTATACCAAGTTGGTTCCTTTCCCGACTACGGGCGTTGGGCAGAATGGAATGGCAAATATCGCGATAGTATACGTAAATTTATCAAGGGTGATGGCAATGTAAATGACATGGCTTTACGATTGCAAGGCTCACCAGATCTTTATGCAGAAACCTGTCGTACTCCTTCGGCATCAATCAATTTTATTACTGCTCATGATGGTTTTACTTTAGCTGATTTAGTTTCTTATAATGACAAGCACAATGAAGCCAATGGTGAGAGTAATAATGATGGTGAAAATAGTAATGAGAGTTGGAATTGTGGTATAGAAGGATGGACGGAAAATCAGTCGGTAAATGACTTACGACAGCGACAAATACGGAATGCACTGACTATTTTAATGATTAGTCAGGGCGTACCGATGTTGTTGATGGGTGATGAAATTGGACGTTCTAAACAAGGTAATAATAATACTTACTGTCACGACAACGAACTTAATTGGCTCGATTGGACGCTTTTGGAAAAGAATGCAAATTTGTTTCAATTTGTCAAAAACTGTATTGCATTTCGTAAAGCCCATCCCATTTTGAGACAAAGTGATTTTTTGAATCAACAAGACAGTGGTAACGGTTATCCGGGTATTACTTGGCATGGTACAACAGCCTGGAATCCCGATTTTAGCGATTTTAGTCGTACAACTGCTTTTATGCTGTGCGGTAAAACTGAGGGAAATCAGCAAGATGATTACATCTATGTAGCAATGAATATGCATTGGGAACCACATGGTTTTGAAATTCCCAAATTACAAAAGTCCATTAAGTGGCACGTATTCGTTAATACTGGAGTAAAATCTCCCGAAGATAGCTGGGAACCTGGATGCGAACCTTTATTAGACAATCAGCAGGAAATTTTAGTAGGTTCGCGATCGGTAATTATTCTTGTTGGAAAATAAATTATTGACGGGATAGGGAATAGGGAGTAGGGAGTAGGGAGTAGGGAGTAGGGAGTAGGAGACAGAAAATAGACTAAGTTTCCCTCAAAATTCTCTTCTTATAAACTTATAGCAACAAACCACTATCAACTATCAACAAACAACTAACCACTAACAACTAACAACTATCAACTAACAACTAACAACTAACAGGAGAAATATGGAATTTCAAGCACTTTTAGAAACCACAAAAAACACCGCTAAAATTATCTTATCTGGAGAATTAAAAGCTTCCACAGCACCAACATTTAAAGCAGAAGTTGAAAAAGCTGCCGCAACTAATCCAGAGCGATTAGTTCTGGTTATGAAAGATTTAAGCTATATGGCAAGTGCTGGTTTACGAGTTTTGATTTTTGCCAAACAAAAGATGGGAGCTAACGTTGATATTTATATTATTAGTCCTCAAGAAATGGTAATGGATACAATTAAGAAAACCGGATTCCATCACAGCGTCAAAATTATGGATGAATATGATAATGATAAGGTAGAAGCGTAAAGTTACATGGAATCAATCACAGTATCTGGTAAGTTAGAATCTTTAGACGCAATATCGGACTATGTAATTACAGCAGCGGAAAAAGCAAATTTAGATTCAAAACGGACTTATAAACTGCGTTTAGCCGTGGATGAAATTGCCACTAATATTGTTATCCACGGCTATCAAGAAGCAGAAATTAAAGGAAATATAGTATGTCGAGCAGAATTTAGCGATACAAGTTTAAAAATTTATCTAGAAGATTCGGGAATGCAATATGACGCAACCCAACAAGAGCAACCAGATGATTTATATAAACCTTTAGAAGAAAGACATATCGGTGGTTTAGG
>JBCCLY010000593.1:0-3339 GCA_039026655.1 Cyanobacteria bacterium P01_C01_bin.38
GCTTTTAAAATCAGCTTTACGTGACAAGGGATTAGGAAAAGTTGTCTATCCAATCTTCAATGACTTTCCCTAACAGTGTTGAGAATGGTGCAGTTAGTCAAGCTCATAGAATTGCCCAAGAGCAGAAACGTCTAAATAGAGAAATCATCGAGCAGCAAGGGTAAATACAGGTAACGAGAGAGCAACCGTTATCGTCAGGGCGATAATACCTACCGTATTTTGCGGCTTATACCTGCTTGCTTCCATCACCGCCGTTTTAGGAAGTTGGAACTGTAAAACTACGAGAATATTAGTTTATATTTGATTGTTTACAAAGTCTTGCTATAAACCTATATAAGTTTTAACAAACCATAAGAATAACTCACTTTTATATAGCTATTAGTATTACATCAACTACGCAATTGAATGTATTTTTTCTCTAGATACTTTTAAGTAATTTACCTGTTTTTATTCCCAATATTAAGTTGCCATAAATACTAGAGGTAGGGGATGACATATTCACTTACGCCGAAATACTATACAAATATGGATACGAGGAAACACACAAACCAAGTATCTAAGACACAGTTTAAAAAATCAGTATTTTCTAGAGAGATTAACAATGAAAAACGTCAAAAAGTTCGTAAAAACCATCGCAGCAGTTTCCACTTTAGGTTTAGGTTTTGCTACAGTATCCGTCCAAGAAGCACAAGCAGTTTCATTAGTTCCTAACCAAGAAGGTGAAATTCAACTGATCAATCCTGATAGTGATGTTTCTTGTATTACTGGCAACTGTATAAATACACAACCACTTGGTTACACAGTAGAGAGTTTGGACTTTAACATCAATGCTGGCGATGCAGATGCTCCACAGTTCGGATTAAGCCGTTTGTTTGTTGATGACAGAAGCACTGAAAATGATTATGGATTCGGAATCAAATTCAAAGGTAATGGTACAAAGGACGCAGGAACAAATCCAGATGAAGACGAATTATGGTTCCGTCCTCAAGCTAATATCCTTGATGAAGATGGTAATCTTGTTCCCTTTGAAAACGGACAACTCGAAGTTGGTTTGTTCGAGTTCGTCTTCGAGAACACAATTAATCAAGTCAAATTAGAATTCTTTGATGTAGAGGATAATGATTTCACTGGAATTATCCAAAAAGTCAACGGTGAAGATATTGTCGATGTGGAAGATTGGCTATTAACAGGAGGAGATGACAGCAATACCCAAACCCGTACCTTAACAGACGTTAAAAGCTTTGTAATTCAGCTTGGTAAGCCAGGTCCTGACAGCAAATTTAATAAAACTGGTGATGGTGTTGCATTACAGGTAAGCGTACCTGAATCTGAAAACGTCATCGGCTTGAGCGCTTTAGCAGTTGCTGGAGTACTTACATTAAAGCGTCGCAAAAGAGGCTCACAAAAAGCCTAAACACCACTGGTAAATTACCCTTACGTATGCTGCTAAGGGTTGCATCTCACCACTCAAATATTTGAATTCTTATTTAGTGCAAAAATTTTCTTAATTTACGCATCTCCACTGATATAAATATTCCCTTCTCTTTAAACTTCATTGAGTAGATAGATAATTCAACCTTTACCGGTTAACTTATCTGACTACTCAATTTTTTTGCTGTTTTTGAGGTTTCATTAATTCGAGAATCTACTTAAATTTCCTAGTAATTACTTAAAATTTGTTTTTTATATTGAAGATAAACGCTTTAAAATGGAATAAAACAGTATTTATTCGGTATTTACAGCAAACTAAAGATTTTTTTCAATAATTACTTTCACTGCAATTCACGCAATTTCCCGGAAGAATATTTTATTTTTATCTCAAAATAAAGTTTGGATTAATTATGTTGCTTAGGGCTTACGTTTTTGCCGGATTGTCTATTAGCTTAGTAAGTAATCAGAGGCGGACAAAACAAATTAGTTACTGCCTCACTTTAATAAAGAGAAGAAGGGAAATTAATAATGCGTAAGTTTAACGTTATTGCTGGTGTTTTAGGTTTAGGTTTAGGATTCGCTGCTGCTGCACCTGCTGCAAATGCTGCTAGTTTGATTCCTCAACAAGAAGGTGAGATTCAATTAACAAACCTTCAAACTCTTGACCCCAATCAGACTATTGAGACTAATCCTTTCGGTTTCAGCGTTACAAGTTTAGAGTTTGACGATGCTGAAAAACCAGGAATAGAATACGGACTCAGCCGATTATTTGTTGATGCAAAAGGAACTGAAAATACTTACGGTAGTGGTACTAGTGCTGTTAGATTTGGGACAAGAGATGGTGGAACAACTGAAGGTGAGGACGAATACTGGCTCCGTGCTGCTGCTATCCAAAGTGATGGTGTAGCTTCTGAAGATGGTGAATTAGAAGTAGGTCGTTTCTTGTTTGAATTTGAAAGAGAATTGTCTGAAATTACAATTGATTTCTTTGATGTAGAATCATACGGCAGCGGAATTCTTGAAGTCAACGGACAAAGCGTTGAAGATATGATACTAGCTGCCGGAGATGACGGTAATACCCAGTCATTAACATTAAATAACGTAAGTTCTTTGGTACTACAGCTTGGTAACACTGACGGTGCAGGAAAAGGTGATGGTGTTACCATTTCTGGAGTACAAACTGTTGAATCAGTACCTGAACCTACCACAACCTTAAGCCTTGGTGCTTTAGCTGTAGCTGGAATGTTCGGTGTTAAAAAGCGTAAGAATCTCAAAAAGTAGGTTATTTACTTAAAAGAACATTACAAAACCTTTTTTTAAAGCTTCTTTTAAATCCGCTATTTACAATATGTAGGAATATACCCGTTGCAAGAGATACGGGTATATTTAATTTTAAACAAAAACTATTATTATAGGAGGCTTTCGTCTCATGCTTTTTGTATAGAGTATTTAATTTGATGTGACATTTTTTTGGAGTATAGAAGTTAATTCTATGCTCCAATTTTCTTATATTTATATTGGATTACAATTGCTGAATTTTGGATTTTTATATCCTAATAACAGGAGCATCCCTGCGGGTGTAAATTTATTTTTTTGTAGTGCGAGGATCTTGCTCGCTTGATATACATAGCGAGCAAGATGCATGTCCTGTCGGACACACTGCGTTAACGCAGTACCAAATTGTATTTTTGCAAAATCGGGATGCTCCCTAATAACAGTATTTGAAGTTGTCATTCTACAAGACTTAAAGTCGGAATATTGCTCTTAATTACTTAATCATCAACAATATTACAGGATTTTTTTATTACAACTAACTGCAAAATTTAACCTCCAAACACCTGCGTGTAAGTTGTAAAAACAAAAACTATAACTGCCGCTAAAGCTAGAAAACCTTGGATAATATTTCCA
>JBCCLY010000594.1:0-3331 GCA_039026655.1 Cyanobacteria bacterium P01_C01_bin.38
AAATACGCTTCATCCTGACTGCGGTATTTGGGTAGAGCCTACTTCAGTAGAAGCTTTTGTGAATGGGTTTTCAGAAGCGATGATTAAACTTGCTGATTCACCACAATTGCGTCGTCAAATGGGAGAAGCAGGTCCGAAACGTGTGCGTACCAACTATTTTGATTGGGATTCCAAAGTCGATAGGGTTATTGAAATTTTCTACGAAACTCTTTCCCGTCAACCAGAAACTAAAAAATCTTGGCAACCTCGTAGTTTAACTCCTAAAACTTATAGTTAAATGTCGATCTTTGTGTCTTCTCTTGGGAGCATCCCAAATATGTAAAAATATTATTTGTCATTGCGAGTGGAACGAAGTGAAACGACGCATTCACCTGAAAGGTGTGGCTCATCGCAAAACTTTGAGATTGCTTCACTTCGTATGTCCTATCGGACACGCTTCGCTAACGCAATGACAACCATAATCTTAATTTTGCAAAATTGGGATGCTCCCCTTCTCTTTGATTGTTGCAAAGAATAAGTAGGTTGTAACTTACATCTTGCATCAGTTTTAGAAACCCGGTTTCTATTCGTTAAAAGATTATTATTTCCTTGTGAAATTATAAAGAAACCGGGTTTCTATCAGCTTCTTGAGAATGGCGCAAGATATAACCAATAAGAAACCGGGTTTCTCTTGGATTGTTGGAAAGAATAAATAGATTGCTAGAAATTCAAATAAATTATATTGAACCTCGTAAGGCTAGTTACACAATTGTCTTTACGAGGTTTATTTTTGTGACTAAATTTTTATCTTTTTTAACAAGTAAATAAAAATACACTTTACTGTGTAAATTATTTGTCTATCATACTTAGTATTCTCATATTAAATAAGATAATTTATTAAATCAATAAACAAAAAATAGATAATGTCATTTAATATAGAAATTCGATTCATAAATTGAATTACAAAATTGAAATGACATATCATTTAGCAATTAGTAGTTTTGTTAATTTGGAGGATATTAAATTAGAAGCTCAAATAGGTAAACGCCCTGCTCACGTGATATTTGATATTAGGCAGCAACTAAATGCAAAAATTCATCAGTCGAACGAAATTTTTTCTTTACCAACTTATTCTATTTACGAAAATATTATAGGACGCAGACAGGACTGGCTTTTAGCGCGTAATCTCTCATCCATACTTACTAATAGAGATATAGTATTTTGTGCTGATGAATACGTAGGATTACCAGTTGCAGCACTCTGTGGAGGAAGAGAAAAGGGACCGAAGATTGCTGTGTTTATCCATAATCTCAATAGATTGCGGGAACGTTTAGTCTTGAAGCTGTTTCAAATAAGAGAAAGAGTTGATTTGTTGATGAGTGCGAATCCACAGCAAGTGGATTTTTTACGCGATTATCTAAACTTACCCGAACACCGAGTTTGTCTGTTTCCTTATCAACCGACAGATACATCATTCTTTACTCCTAAACTTGCTCTATCAAAGAAATCGCGTCCATTAATTGTTAGTGGAGGTTTAGAACAACGGGATTATCGAACTCTGGCAAGAGCAACGGAGTCTCTAAACGTCGATGTGAAAATTTGTACTGCATCTCCAGTTAAAACTGTTAATTCGCGGACTTTTCCCAAGGTGATTCCGGCAAATATATCTCACCGCTATTATGATTGGAATTCTTTGGTGCAGCTTTATTGCGATGCTGACATTGTTGCGATTGCGCTTTATGAAAACAATTTTCAAGCAGGTTTATCTACATTATTTGAGGCTCTTGCCTGTCGCAAGCCAGTTGTGATAACTCGCTCGCCAGGAATTATCCAAGAATTAATCGATGCAAAAGCGGTATTAGGAGTAAATCCGGGTGATTCGGAAGGCTTACGTCAAGCAATCGTAAGCCTACTCGAAAATTCTAAACAGAGGGAAGATTTAGCCGAAAAAGGTTATCTGTTGGTACATTCTCGTTACAATCACCATGTTTATGTCAAAGCTTTAGTTGAGCAATTGACAAGTATTTAACACCAGAAATTTTTGTGCATCTACGCTACACATAGAAACAGGGTTGCATCCTTATTTTTGTTGAAAGATTTTTTAGAAACGTAAAATTTTACTTCTTCCGATGATTGCGGATGAAATAGGGAGGGGGAAGAGGGGGAACACATTCGTAGTGGGAGCATCTTGCTCGCTCGGGAACTCTAGCGAGCAAGATGCTCGCACTACGCAAGCGCCGCAGAATTAATGTGGCGGAGTACTAATGGTCTTTTTAATAAATCTTGCTGGGTTTGTAGTTGGCGATTTATCGCTCCGAAGGACTAAAAGTCCCAACTACGAACCTTTATCCAACCCGTTAAAACTGATGAAAAATTATTTTTTTCTACTCCCTCTCCCCCCTCTTCCCTCTCTACCCCTTCCCTATCAAAACCCATCAATTTTTGATAGGATTTGTAGTTTGAGAGCCGTGAAAAATCGGCATGGTAAATAATCCCCATGCTAAGCCTGTAATTAAGCCAAATGGTGTAACTACAATATTGTGAAAACTCCACCAGCCTAAGATTTGCGCTGCCATTTCTAAAGGATAAGCCATCATAAATACAGTGGCGATCGCCGCACCATTCCAACCGTATTGATGCAGCCAGTAAAAGCTTTTTCCTCTATCAACAATATATAGCAAACGAGTAGCGAATAAACCCATTACGGTTCCGTAACAGCGCATACATACAGCCATGATGAAGGGTGATGCTAATTCAACTCCCATATGGGGTTGCGGGCAAACACGATTACCCATGAAATAAATTATGTTTGCAATAATTGGTAAAATTGGCAACCCAGATGCAGCCAGAAAAGGAGCTAAAATTGGCCCTACTACCATTCCTGTTAATAGAAAATCGGCGATAAAGCTTACGGGTTTGATTTGAAGTTGTTTTTTGTGGATTGTTAGTTGCATTTGATGAAAGTTTTTTATCGGTGGTTTGTGAAATTAGTGATTTCCGAATCGCGGATTTTACCTACCTTTAACCTCTTTGTGCAAGCAGTAAGGGTGATAAAGGCGATCGCGTAAGCATTATTAAAAAATTATAATGTTGGGTTACATACCGTATTCTAAGCAATTCTTTGGGTAGCTAAAGAGTTAGAAGGATTAATTGCTATGATTCTCAAATTTTTTGGTTTGTTTTTGGCAATGCTGGGAGACGCGATGTATCGCGTCTCTACATTAGTTGTAATTACGAATTAACCAGCTTGTACGGTATAGGGGCTGGTTAATTTATCAAGTTGCTGTACTAATAAGCTGAGGAATAATCCTTAGTCTGTAACTACACCAACTGATTCTACGGAACGTCGATC
>JBCCLY010000595.1:0-3315 GCA_039026655.1 Cyanobacteria bacterium P01_C01_bin.38
AGAGTCTTCACTATTAACGAAATGTAAATAGTGTTCTATTTCAGATGCGTCTGAGGCACAAGTAAATTTTCTCGTGGAATCAAGTCTTTCAGTTATTTTTCCTTCCCCATCGTAGCGCGAAAGAATTCCTTTCCAGGTAAAGCCATGATCTGCAATAAAGCGATACCATTGCTCAAAGTTGTTTTCTGATGATTGCTTGTTCTGAGATAATCCTTTTTGTTTGATGCTATCGCTATTAATCATGATGTTGTCCTTATAGATAATATTTGTATTCCAAATACTTACAGATTTTAAGCACTACGAGTTTTGTTCTACTATTGTTGCTTATGAACCCCCCAATTAACATAACATAAGCAATTTTTATCTGAATCAACCGAGTTCAGAAATAAAATGTATCTGATAACTGAGAAACTTTTTGATAGCTTGGTAAAAGCTTATGAGTAATTATTTCAATTTCATCCGAATCAATTGCTAATTCCTCTAAGTTTAGAGAATGATAGCTAAATGTTTTACTTTCTTGAACTTTTTCCACGCTTTTTATCATGGCTGGGTGCCGATCTATCAGGTTTTTAGCATCTGTAGTAAAGGTAGTATTTTCTCCAAAAGGAATAGACCAATTTAGCATACGAGCGTCATAAGGTATTTCCCATCTGGAGCAAATATGCTGAAATATTTCGGCAGGATTTTTTCCTAATTTCTCTAATGTTATACAACTTACTTCAGATGATACTTTAAGAGCATTATTCAGCAATTCATAGGTATGTTGATAGCTTATACAAAACCAATTTAAGCCTATTTGAGGATTTTTTATCCACCATTTTTTCCAGGAATTCCAAGTATTAAAGGGGTCACGAAACATAAATATAGGTTTACTTTCTTGAATAGCATGGTCGTTGGGAAAAGGATTGAAAGTAGATTGTTCTTTAACTGGACCGATAGTTTCTTTAGCTACTATAAATTTCCCAGGATATTGATTATAAATCGGATGTTCTGACTGATAAAGACTATAATCTGGTATTTCTTTTTCTCTTAAACCACTTTTAATAGGTTGATGCACTGCATGAACATTGGGATTATTTTCAAAGGCTCGTAAAAAAGCGCCGCTTCCTCCTCTCACTGGAGTAATTAACAATCTGAAAAGGGATTTGTTTGGTGAATTAGCCATTTTTCATCTTTGATTTTTATAGATTTTAATTTATTTAATTGTGGAATTAAGTAGGTTGGTGTTGAAAATCATAACGCCGGACAAGGGAATAGGGAATAGGGAATAGGGAATAGGAATAAGGGTTTAAGGGTAATTTACAATCTGTTACATAGCTCGGTTTATTTGTGCCGACTTACTTAAATGGAAACTAAAGTAAACTGATGGTCAACAAACCTCACCCTCGTTCCCTCTCCGCTGTTTTGGAGAGGGATGTCCGGTTTTGTCAGGGTGAGGTTTCAATTGCAACTAAAAACTTACAACTGCACGGTGACAGTTTTAACTTCCGTGTAATGCTCTAAACAATATTCGCCGAGTTCTCGACCCATACCCGATTGCTTGAAACCACCGAAGGGAGCAGCAGCATCGAAAACATGATAGCAATTTACCCATACCGTACCGGCACGGACGCTATTTGCTACTCTATGAGCTTTGGTAATATCTTTTGTCCACACTCCAGCAGCCAAACCGTACATGGTAGTATTTGCTAAATGAATTGCTTCTTCGATGTCTTTGAATTTGATAATACTCATTACCGGCCCAAAGATTTCCTCTTGAGCAATCTTCATGTCGTTTGTGACATTCGCAAATACAGTGGGTTCGATAAAGTAACCGCGATCGCCGACTTGATGTCCGCCACACATCATATCTGCACCTTGGCGCATTCCGGCTTCGATGTAGCTCATTACTCTATCGAATTGATCTTTATCTACCTGGGGTCCCTGTTGGGTTTTGGAGTCAAAGGGGTTGCCAACTAAACGGTTTTTGGCTTTTTCAACGCTTTTAGCGACAAATTCGTCGTAACATTTTTCTTCTACAAACAGCCGCGAACCTGCATTACAGCATTGTCCTTGATTGAAGAATAAACTTTTATGGGCACCTTCTATTGCTGCATCCATATCGGCATCAGCAAAGACAATATTAGGACTTTTACCACCAAGTTCCAGCGTTACTCGCTTGAGGTTGCTTTTAGCAGAGGCTTCCATAATTAAATGTCCTACCTCAGTCGAACCCGTAAACGCGATTTTATCAACATCCATGTGATGGGCGATCGCCGCTCCTGCGGTGGGACCATATCCGGAAAGTATGTTGACTACCCCTGGTGGAAAACCTGCTTCAACAATTAATTCTCCTACTCGTAATGCCGAAAGAGGCGTTTGTTCCGCTGTTTTCATCACCACCACATTACCCGTTGCCAAAGCAGGCGCTAATTTCCATGCTTGCATCAAGAGTGGAAAATTCCAAGGAATAATTTGACCAACTATTCCCACGGGTTCGTGACGTGTATAGCAAAGATATGGGCCATTAATCGGAATAGTTTTACCCTGTACCTTATCCGCCCAACCTGCATAATAACGATAGCAACGCAAAACTAAATTTAAGTCACCGTAGGCATCCTTAAGAGTTTTACCATTATCTAAAGTTTCCAATCGCGCCAACTCATCGATATTTTGTTCAATTAAGTCAGCGAGTTTGTAAAGTAATTCGCCGCGACGGGTTGCGGACATATTCCGCCATTCCCCGTTTTCAAAAGCATTTTTCGCCGCTTTGACTGCCTTTTCAACATCAGCCGCGTCTGCTTCTGCAATATCACAAATCACCTCCCCAGTGCTGGGGTTAATAGTTTCAAACCTTTTACCGCTGACACTTTCTACCCATTCATTATTAATCAGCAGCTTAGTTTGACCGATTTTTACCTGTTGTTCCGGACTGGTTGCTGTTACCATGTCGTCCTCCTAAAGCTTTATTTTCAGCTTTTATCAACAAAGATGTTTCTATTTGTTAGACCTACCTAGAAAATTGATTAATGCTGTCAACTCAATTTCTCGATGAGTCATACTGATATGTTTAATGATATACAGTTCTCGATCGTTTTATTTAATCTTGAATTAATAATTAGGTTACTTTTATTTACAGCAAGACAAGGCATGATTTTACATCTCTATAGCAATCCTACATGAGTCGTGAGAAAGCAAGGTGCCAGAAACCCGGTTTTTCCAAAAAACCGGGTTTCTAAAATCTCACAAATGATTTAGGAATGCTATACAACCCGTCTGTTAAATTCAATTCAAATATAACCCCCAATCTTTTAAAAGCAAGAAAGGGAGTAAAAC
>JBCCLY010000596.1:0-3313 GCA_039026655.1 Cyanobacteria bacterium P01_C01_bin.38
AATGGTACAATAGTACTGATAAAATGCAGAATCACCAGTCAGGCAAAGTTACCGAACTGTTAATTGTAACTGTTCGTAGCTTTCGCTTGGCTTTTATCATTAAAATAGCTTGCAGTCGCTGATTATCTAATATTTTTTTGTAAAGAAACTTTGAGAAACGAAAAAAAGGAAAATGTTAATGATATACGTCACAGCAAGCGTAATTCAAGGAGAATTTTTAGATGAACAGTTGCGTATTAATGGCAGAGATTATTCAACAACCCGAGTTACGCTATACAGCGGACAATCAATTAGAAATTACACAAATGCTGGTACAGTTTTGGGGAGCAAGAGATAACGATCCGCCAGCAAACTTGAGAGTAGTAAGTTTCGGTAAATTAGCAAAACAGATTCAAGAAAATTATCGTGAAGGCGATCGCGTTATTTTGGTAGGGCGTTTGAGTATGAATACTATCGAACGTCCCGAGGGTTTCAAGGAGAAGCGTGCTGAAATGACAGTTCAGCAAATCCAACATTTAGGAGCGGGTTTTGATACAAATCCGATGCCAACATCAACTCAAGCAATACCTTCAACACCCATAGCAACCCCTCAAGCACAAACTGTAAATCCCGTACCTCAAGCAGCCAAGCCCGTTTCTACCAGAAGCGCAAACACACCACCACCTCAAAACGTTCCGCAACCGGAACCCGTACCCCAAGCAGCAAGTTACGAACCAAGTACTTATCCGGCGATGGTAGAAGAAGATATTCAAGAAGACGACATCCCGTTTTAAATGTAACCAATGTAGAGACGTTGCAATGCAACGTCTTTATAAATAGTTAAATTAATTTTGCACGGATATTTATAAAATTACCCAAATTGAATAAATTTCATATCTTGCACCATTTGTAAATAAGATCGAAGAAATCCGGTTTCTAATGGTTTGTAGTTGGCGATTTATCGCTCCGGGGGACTAAAAGTCCCAACTACGAACCGACTACTACTTTGTCCAACCAGCAAGAAACCCAGTTTCTGACACTGGTGTAAAATGTCAAATAAATCAAACATTCGTTACATTAGTTACCATAACGGTTGCAACATTTGCTATAACCTATCTATAATATTTAATCTTTAAATCCCATCAGGATATTTATTTTTCGGCAACTTTTACCCACAAGTTTTCCCAACTTTAATGTAAAAGTTTCAAAAAAAATACTTTCTACTACTGACTTTTCAAAAGCTACTGTTAAAATCCAGTTAAATATAAAGTTAAATCCTTTTTAAGAATCTACCCCCCGACTTCCATGAGAGAAACAGTCCTAGACGTTCGCAATTTGCAAGTTGAATTCTCCGATGATGGCAATGTTGTCAAAGCAGTAAACGGAATCTCTTTTGAATTACATAGAGGAGAAACTTTAGGTATCGTAGGGGAGTCGGGGAGTGGAAAATCGGTCACATCCCTTGCAACAATGCGTTTGTTGCAAAACCCCGGAAAAATTAGTAATGGTGAAATTTGGTTTCGTCCCCAAGAAAATGGGGAAGCATTGAACTTAGTAGAGCTACCAACTAAAGAAATGCAGCTTTACCGGGGTGGCGATATTGCCATGATATTTCAAGAGCCAATGACTTCGTTAAACCCGGTTTTTAACATTGGCTTTCAATTAACAGAAGCAATTTTACGACATCAGAATATTTCGAGTGCAGAAGCTCGTCAAAAAGCAATTGATAGTTTGCAGGAAGTTAAACTTCTTCCTAATGACGAGCAAATTCGTCAAAATTTAATTGAAACATCACCAAAAGCTTTAGATGAGCAACAGTTTGCACAGCGAATAAAACAACATAAAGAAGCAATATTAGAACGCTTTCCCCATCAACTTTCTGGGGGACAGTTACAGCGGGTAATGATTGCAATGGCAATTTCTTGTAACCCATTACTACTAATCGCTGACGAACCCACAACTGCTTTAGACGTTACCGTACAAGCGACAATTATCAATTTGCTCGGAGAATTGCAGCAGAAGCGCGATATGGCGATGATTTTTATTACCCATGACTTGGGATTAATCGCAGAAATCGCCGATAAAGTAGCAGTAATGTATAAAGGGCGAGTAGTCGAACAAGGTGATGCGGCGCAAATATTTACAAATCCCCAACATCCTTATACCAAAGGTTTACTTGCTTGTCGTCCGACTTTAGATCGTCATCCTCAAAAGCTGCTGACAGTTTCTGACTATATGAGTGTGGAAGAAGAATCCACCGGAGATATAATAATTAAAGAGAAACAACCAGCAGAACCTCCAGAAGTTACTTCCGCCCAGATTGCTCAAAGAATAGCTTCATTAGAGCAACAACAACCACTTTTGCAAATTCATAACTTAAAAGTTGGTTATCCCGTAAAAGGAATGTTCGGTGGTACAAAGCGTCATTTTATGGCGGTAAACGATGTTTCCTTTGATGTCAAAAAAGGAGAAACCTTGGGATTGGTTGGAGAATCTGGTTGCGGTAAAACCACTCTAGGTAGAAGTTTACTACGATTGGTAGAACCTTTAAGCGGTCAAATACTTTTTGAAGGAAGAAACATTACCAAACTCAGAGGAAAACGATTACAAAAACTGCGTCGAGAAATGCAGATTATCTTTCAAAATCCCTTTAGCGCTTTAGATTCGCGTATGAAGGTAGGTGATGCAGTTATGGAACCTTTGGTAATTCACTCTATCGGTAAGAATAAACAAGAAAGAATTGAGCGTGCAGCTTATTTGTTGGAAAGAGTAGGATTAAAAGCTGATGATATGAATCGTTATCCCCACCAATTTTCCGGAGGGCAGCGTCAGCGGATTTGTATTGCTCGTTCTTTAGCGTTGAATCCTAAGTTTATAATTTGTGATGAATCAGTTTCCGCTTTAGACGTATCGGTACAGGCGCAAGTACTCAATCTGCTTAAAGAATTGCAAGAAGAATTTGAATTAACCTATATCTTTATTTCTCACGATTTGAGCGTAGTTAAATTTATCAGCGACAGAATTTTGGTAATGAATCGCGGTGAAATAGTAGAAAGTGGTAACGCAGAAGAAATTTACCGACAGCCAAAACAAGAATACACTCAAAAATTGATTGCATCTATTCCTACAGGTAGTCCCGAAAGAATGCGGAATCAGCAAGGGATTAGGAGTTAGGAGTTAGGAGTTAGGAGTTAGGAGTTAGGAGTTAGGAGTTAAGAGTTTTTTAACCTTTAACTTTTAACCTTTGACCTTTGACATTTAACTTTTAACCTATTTACTGTTAACAGAATATTCATTGATACAACCTCTCTTTTGACAGATAGAAATGATCGGA
>JBCCLY010000597.1:0-3292 GCA_039026655.1 Cyanobacteria bacterium P01_C01_bin.38
AAGTACATAAATGGTTGGTATTACCGAAGTTATTTTTATTCTTTCAGTGCTAAAAAATCAGAATACCCTTGTGTATTTAATGTTGATTGACATTGATTAGTTTATTTTTTTTAATTTTTTATGAAAGATGGTTTAAATTTGAATTCTTTAAAAAGCAATATTTTTGCTTTAGGAACTTTACTGATTTGCGGTAGTGGAATCAACTTTGTAATTATTCAACCATCTTTAGCGGATACAGTTGAACAATTTTCTAGCGCAGGAATAGTTTTCAAGGAGCAATCACTGTTCTTAAAAGGTACAACAACTAATCCCATATCTGAAATTGAAGATAGCATTCTTAACGAATCGATTTCATCAGAAATTCGTTTGGTTGTAAAACTGAAGGCAAAGCGCGTATATGTATACAAGGGCGATCGCCCAATGAAAAGTTATCCAATAGCGGTTGGAAAACCGGGTTACGAAACTCCGCAAGGCAGCTTTAACATATTTTCTAGAGAAGTAGATCCAACTTTCAAAAATTTCAAAACAGGGGCAATTATTCCACCCGGTAAAAATAATCCTTTAGGTGTGAGATGGATTGGTGTGTGGACAGATGGTAAAACTCAAATTGGATTTCACGGAACAAATCGTCCGCAATCAATCGGAAAAGCAATTTCTCACGGCTGTATTAGGATGCACAACAAAGATGTTGTTGCACTTTACAATCAAGTAAAAATCGGAACTCTGGTTCAAATAGTGCCTTAATTACGTATAAATTCGCAGGTAAGATATTATTCTTTTACTGTATAAATATATCAAGGCCATTTAATTTATACCTACTTATTTCAGTAAACAATTCAAAAAATAATCTAATGTCGAGATTGAATTTTACTTTTGAATTAGTGAGCCGGTGAATAATCTTTTTTAATCAAATTTTTTTTAGTGTATCGAGGAAAGTTAGAAATGAAACGTAATTTATTTGCTGTAATTGGCTTAGCGATTGCAAGCATAAGTTTAGCAACAACTACGCCAGCGAATGCGAGAGAATATCGTAGACTTACTACTAGTAGATTCGACCAAAGTTGTAGCAACGCGAGAGTTGTTAATGATGTACTTGAAGCGGATTGTTTGACAGATGATGGTCGTTTAAATTATACGAATATTATGTTGGAAGGGATTCAAAATATTGATGGAAATCTTGTACCTAGCAATTCTAACCAGATAAGTAGTTTTAGTGAATCCTGCGGAGAATTTTATGTGATAGGTAATGAACTTCGAGCTACTTGTAGAACAAGATATGGTGGATTGAAGGAAACATCAATAGCTTTGAACGATATTGATAATATAGATGGAACATTGCGCTACAGGTACAGATATAGCAACGCTAGTTATATTATTCCGCAAATGTTTTAATTGAGATTAGTGGTTGTAGAAACTATTAAGACAGGTAAAAAATAGGCTAATTTAATTATGATGTAGTAATGGTTTGTAAGATAACCACTACTACATCATTTTTTTATTTTATAATTACACAACAATTCCAGATGAATTCTTAAAAGCCTCTTTTTGAGCGGCTTTTTCTTTCTCATAATCTGCGAAAAGCTGCACGTTATCACAGTTGCTACACTTGCGAGCGCGAAGTTTTTCACCGCCTCGCCAAGAACCAGTATCTGCGAGGAAATATAGGCAGGAGGTGCCTAGCAGTTCCCTATTAGGAGCAAAACTACGTCCCCAGATAAATTTTTGACAACCACAGATATGACAGGGTTTTTTTTTGGGGTTATGATTTTGTGGAGTTTGTTTGTTCATTGTTATTTGATTTCAGGTTTATGATTGTTTCTTTAGTAACATGACTTTCGCAACCGCAACCAAAAAGTGGGCATTCCCAACTTTAAGATCCCCCCAACCCCCCTTTTTTAAGGGTGGCTTTGCGTAAGTCTTTAGTAAATTAGAACTATATTTCGCAACTTTACGTAATAGTGAATTTATAGCTATGTACCAGGTACCCGTGTACAATATTTAGTTTTTAGTTTTTAACTTTTAGTTTTTAGCTTAAAATCATATTTTTAAATCCTATGAGTACAAAACAACCGATTCCTTTAATTTATAGCGGACAAGGTGGAGATTATTTTGGCACAGAATATGAAAAGCTGCCAGAAAATGTTCATCCGAGCATTCTTGAAATCGGGCAACTACTGACGAATCAAGGTATGATTTATGTCGGAAAACTAATTTGTTCTCAGTTTCACCAGATAGAAATTTATGCATATGTTAGCCCCGAAAATAATTTTGCAATTTCAGTGATAGCACAAGAATCTAACTTGCAAGGAATTGATTGCGTATCTAGATTTGCTGACAATAGCTATCTCACAACCACCACGGTAAAAGTCATTCAAAACGCTTACGAAGAGCAAGGATTATTTCGCGTTTCTTTACCGGGTTTAAACGTAAATGAACTGATATCGCAGCATTTAGAATATGTCAAAGACTTTGAAAAACGTTGTGGTGAAGTGCAAGCAATATTCACAGATTTAAGGGCGATCGCCCACATGGTAGATGAATATACAATCCGCCAGCAATCCAACCCAGGGCATGGTTTATTGCAATTTACGAGCGGGCTTGCTTCGGGTGGTATGGCTCAAGTAATGGAAAATGATATTGATAAAGAAGATGAAAATATATCTTTGTCAGAAAAACTTGGCGATGCTGCAATGTACGGCAAATTAACCAAAGTTGAGCAATTAATTGCAGAAGGTGCAGACGTTAACGCAATTACCGAATGCGGCAAAACTCCGTTAATGTTAGCTGCAATGTACGGGCATAAAAGCGTTATGGAAGCCTTATTAAATGCCGGAGCAGATCCAAATCTGGGTGGTGAAGAAGAATTTGAAGAAGGTACAACAGCCTTGATGTGTATCGCTAGCAGCCTTTTTGCTTCCAACCGTGCTGAAATAATCAAGTTTTTAATTAACCGGGGAGCCGATGTCAATACACGCAACGATAGTGGTGAAACGGCACTAATTGTAGCTGGCGATAATGCCGATTCGGTAAAAGCATTAATTGAAGCCGGTGCCGATGTCAATCAAGCAGACAACGAAGGTAATACACCGATAATGTTAGCGGATTGGGCAGTGCAGCAATTGTTGCGTGAGGCTGGGGGATGAGGAGATGAGGAGATGGGGAAGAGTGAGAAGAGGGGGAAGAGGGGGGTAGATAATTCCCATCCGCTTCAGCTGTAGTCATAAATATTCACACCCATTTTTCCCAATCAAAAATAACCAATTATCCATTACCAACTACCAACTACCAATTA
>JBCCLY010000598.1:0-3288 GCA_039026655.1 Cyanobacteria bacterium P01_C01_bin.38
AAGCCGGTGCGGAGGGGCATCCCGTATCGTTAATAAAGCTCGGTTAATGTTCGATGGGATACCAGGAGTCGCCGAGAAGCCCACATTGTAATCTTTGATTCAGTGTGGGAGTATGTCACGGGTAATATCTTTGTGATTGCTGATGTAATGTATTGGTAATTATAAAGATGTTGCCTCTAATTTGGTTTAAGGGAATGGGGAATGGGGAACAGGGAACAGTTTGTAGGTTGGGTGTAACGGAGTGAAGCCCAACATCAATAATTTTGGCACCATAGCCCACCCAGGGTTGCAAACCCTGGGCTAATAGCAGAAGTTTTATAAATAAGACTGGTATTTGTTACCTTATATCCAATCAAAATAATTCTATATTGAGTTCGTAGGTTGGGTTGAGGAACGAAACCCAACATAGTTTAAATAATTAACCCATTAGGGTAGTTTCTTGAAACTATTATAAATTATTCAATAGCTGCTAGAAACCCAACGCTGATGTTGGGTTAAAAGCGTATTATCATTGCTCGTATGCGATTAAAATTTTTGCGCTTTTAACCCAACCTACAACTATTATAAATTATTAAATCGCTGCTAGAAACCCAACGCTGATGTTGGGTTAAAAGCGTATTATCATTGCTCGTATGCCATCAAATTTTTTGCGCTTTTAACCCAACCTACGATATTCACAAATTACATAATTACGAATCAACAAAATTCCAAATATCATCATTCATCTGCTCTAGAGATTCCAAAACCATATCGGCGATCGCGAACTTTGGGTTATGATATTCTGACATTTCGGGAATAGCGATACATTTCATTTGGGCTGCTTTTGCGGCTAATACTCCATTGAGGGAATCTTCTAAAGCCAAGCAATTTTTAGGAGATACGCCCAGTTTTTCGGCAGTGGTAAGATAAACGCCGGGATGAGGTTTTCCCAAGGTTTCAGATTCAGCCGAATAAATAATTTCAAAATCATCATTTATATTTAGTTTTTCCAAAGCTGCGTTGATGATTTTATATGAAGAAGAAGAAGCTAAAGCAATTTTGAGATTCTTCGCTTTCACAAAATTAATTGCATCGTTAACTCCAACTAAAGCCTTACCTTCAGTATGAATTAACTCAATTAATTGATCGACAATTGCCTCTTCAACTTGCTTCTTAGATAATTTATCCCAAGGATATTTTTTGTACCAATATTCCACAACTTCATCAATTCTCAATCCTTTAGTTTGTAAACACATAGAAGGAATAAGAATGATATCAACTTGTTTGAATATAGTGATTTCTGCTTGTTGCCATAAAGGTTCGGAATCAATCAACAAACCATCCATATCGAAAATTACTGCTTCAATCATAAAAATGGGAATTGGGAATTGGGGATTGGGGATTGGGGATTGGGAATTTGTAGGGTGTGTGACGCTCACTTAAATTTTAAGGATAAATTGTTAATTGTCTGTTAGCGTCACGCACCATCAGGTTGTGACAATTACGCCTTTTGTTAATAAGGAATAGGAAATCAAGAATTAATCAAAACAATAATTAACAACTTACCAAAAAACAACTTTAATTGCTTTAATTACCGATGTGACTTTCTCTTCATCTATAGATTCTGTCGAGATTGCAAATGAACGCCATTTCTTCCGATAACTAGGAAGCATCACTTCTTGCTCTTGGGAAATTTCCGCAATAACGGATTTTGGCATATTATTCGTTTGTCTTGGCATTTTATAAAGTTTTGCTATTCCAGATACCGTTTCATCGTAAAATAACAATACCCCAAATGCTCGAAACACTTATACACAAAGCTTTTTATACACATGGCTGCAAAAATCCCCGTTACTGTGATCACAGGTTTTTTAGGTAGTGGAAAAACTACTTTAATTCGCAATCTACTACAAAATAATCAAGGAAGACGCATCGCTGTTATAGTCAATGAGTTTGGCGAACTTGGTATTGATGGGGAATTATTACAATCTTGTCAAGTTTGCCCGGAAGAGGAAAAAGATAGCAATAATAACGATAACAATATCTACGAATTAACTAACGGTTGTCTTTGCTGTACCGTACAAGAAGAGTTTTTTCCGACGATGCAGCAGTTAATTAAACGCCGAGACAGCATTGACTGTATTTTAATTGAAACTTCTGGTTTAGCTTTACCAAAGCCTTTAGTAAAAGCTTTTCGCTGGCAGGAAATTCGTAACGCTGCTACAGTTGATTCCGTGATTACCGTAGTTGATAGCGAAGCGGTTGCGGCTGGTACTTTTGCTAGCGATTTGGAAGCGATAGAATCCCAACGTGAAGCAGATGATAGTTTAGAGCATGAAACACCTTTACAAGAACTGTTTGAAGATCAGCTTGCTTGTGCAGATTTAGTGGTGTTAAATAAAACCGATTTAGTTAACGTAGAAACCTTAGCTGAAGTTAAAAATTTAGTTAAGCAAGAATTGCCTCGGGTTGTGAAAATTGTTGAAAGTCATCAAAGCGAAGTTGATTCGTCTATATTATTAGGTTTGAAAGCCGCTGTTGAAGACAATTTAGACAAACGCCCTTCCCATCATGATACCGAAGAAGAACACGAACACGATGATGAAATTACTTCTCATCACGTGGTTTTAAACCGTACTTTTGAACCTCAAAAGCTGAAGCAGCAGTTACAAAGTTTGGTACAGCAGCAAGAAATCTTTCGCGTCAAAGGCTTTGTTGCTGTAGCTGATAAACCGATGCGCTTAGTAATGCAAGGTGTAGGAAATCGCTTTGAACAATTTTACGATAGAGCTTGGAAACCCGAAGAAACAAGAGAAACTCGTTTGGTTTTTATCGGTAAGGATTTGAAGTCTTCTGATATTGAATCGCAACTGGTTTCGTTGAATTAAAGTTTGTAGTAAGCGAGAAGATCGCTTACTTACCGTTTACTGCTAGTGAGGTTCAAGCAAGATTCTCGCCCAATCAACCTTGTTCAACTATTTAACATGTAAGAGTATAATAATAATAATGATTATCATTATACAAAGCAAAGACGATGGTTGATGACACTCAACTCATTCCCATTATTGAAATTTTAGAAGGGCTTGAATCCTTAATGGATCAAGCCCCTTCGAGCGATATCGAAGAAATTCTGCTGGCGGCTTGGCTCAAGGTCAGTAACACCTTTCCAGAGGATTTTTTCGCAGCAACCCGTGAAGATGCCAGTGCGGCTGGACTACGCCGTTACCTCCGAGTAAAGGCATTTTTTGATGACCCAATTCAGCATCCAATTTCGTCCCAAGAATTGTTTGATTACCACCAAAATCATCT
>JBCCLY010000599.1:0-3284 GCA_039026655.1 Cyanobacteria bacterium P01_C01_bin.38
ATTGGTTTAAACAATCCC
Source organism: Cyanobacteria bacterium P01_C01_bin.38 (assembly GCA_039026655.1). Taxonomy (GTDB): domain Bacteria; phylum Cyanobacteriota; class Cyanobacteriia; order Cyanobacteriales; family Nostocaceae; genus Rivularia. Next base: position 19 of record JBCCLY010000599.1, read on the forward strand.
GGTGTTTTTGCAATTGGCGATACAATTTACACTGGTAAAAAATTAGAATATGAAGGTATTCCCTATTTTTCACCAGAATTGTTTGCCATTTTGAGAAATCCCAATCCTTCAAAATTTAAGCAATTTCAAAAAGGTGTAACGGAATTGCGCGAAGAAGGAGCAGTGCAAATCATGTATTCGGTGGATGAATCCAAACGCGATCCAGTTTTGGCGGCTGTTGGTCAGCTACAGCTTGAAGTAGTACAGTATCGTTTGGAAAACGAGTATGGTGTAGAAACTCGTTTGGAATATTTACCTTACAGCGTAGCTCGTTGGGTAGAAGGTGGTTGGGAAGCTTTAGAAAAGGTAGGACGTTTGTTCAACACTACCACCATGAAAGATAGTATGGGACGACCTGTATTATTATTCCGTAATGAATGGAACACCAATCAATTAAAACAAGATCATCCGGAGTTGAAGTTAAATGCTATAGCTCCCGTATCCGGAACAACTTCAACTTCGTAAGCGGTATCTATTATCCCACAAAACCCATTATAGGCGGGCTTTATAGCCCGTTTGCCAATAATGGGCGATATTTGCACGATACGAATATTTCACATTTTTAACAAAACAGCGGAATTCCCCATCCGTCTTACGGTGGGGTGCATCACGCTGGTCAAAGTAAGGGATTCGATATCCCTTGCTTTGACAATCTTTGTGCGAGTTCACGAACAAACTCTCTAAATACATCTGTTTGATTGCGATTAGTTAGCTCGCAATACTGCTGCACCACTGACCTTTCAGTTTCGGTAATTCTAAAAGTCATCATTACTTTTTTATCAGTATTCATTATTTTTTTGTTGTTACTTAAATCATTATGATGTACACTATATTTATAGTCAAATTTCAAGGAGGTGATTAAACTGGCGACTCGACGAGTAAATTTCAAAATGTACCCTAACTTCTCTCAGAAGAGAGAGTTATTCAAAGCACGCGGTAAGCATTGTTATATTTACAACTCATGTGTTGGAGGTCGTCAGTGGGCATGGCAGGCTGAAGGTAGAAGTATCTCTTATTGTTACCAACAGAATTTATTGCCTGGATTCAAAAAAGATAACCCTGAGTTTGCAGTACTAGGCTCACAAGCTTTGCAGGCTACAGTTAAAAGAGTCGATTTAGCTTATCAAGCTTTTTTCAAAGGTCTCAGGGGGCGTCCTAAATTCAAGCCATTAAGGAAATACTCTGGCTGGTCTTACCCAGGGTTCGCCGGTTGGAAAGCTAAAACTAACGGTAAGAATGGTTGGATTGAGCTTCGAGATTTAGGTATCATCGTTAAGATGCGTGGTAAAGCTAAACAATGGGGAATTCCTACAACTCTTACTATTGTTTACAAGCCAGGTACTAATGAGTGGTTCGCATCTTTTACGGTAGAAGTTCCGAGCGTCGAGCCTAAATTCGGTTCTAAATCAAACTTAGAGTATAAATCCATCATTGCTTATGATTTAGGAACCTGTACAGCACTAACTACCTATGACGGTAATGAATATAACGAGATATCTAATCCAAGATTTATTCGTCAGTCAGAACAGAAGATAAAAATCAAGTCTAAAAGGATGCGTCGTAAAGATGCTCCTAAGAAAAACCATAGACCTTCAAAGCGTTGGAAAAAAGCTAATAAACAAGTTTCCAAACTTCAACGAAAAGTAGGTCATCACCGTAAAAATTGGCAGCACCAAGTAACTTCAGATATTGCTAGTCGTTATGACATCGGAGTTACTGAAGATTTACTTGTCAAGAACATGACTCGTAAAGCAAAAAAAGGTAGTAAACGTAAAAAACAAAAAGCCGGACGGTTGGGAATCTGTTTTGGATGTCGGAATGTCGGCTCTAAATAAGATGATCAGCTACAAAATTGAGGCTAAAGGTGGTTTGCTACTGGTATTGAATACTAAGAAATTGAAGCCATCACAAAGATGCCCTAATTGCGGTAAGGTTCACAAACATTGGGCAGATTTGTCTAACCGCTACCATGTTTGTGACTCTTGCGGATTTGAGATTGAGCGTGATAAAGGCTCAGCACTTGTGATGTATCAAACAGCGTTGTCTAGGCAACCGGGGGATGGAATAGCCCTCGTAGACGTGGATGTTAGTAGCTCTACTTCTAAGACCCGTAAAAATACAGGCTCTTATAAGCAACTACAACAAGCGAAGCGTTCAAAACTCAGTAAGTCCTCAGAGGTAATGGTTTTAGAAACCCCGTCCTCCTATGAGGCGGGGTAGTTCATATACGTTTAGTGAAAGAATATTTATGTCTTCACACTCCAAATCATCTTTGAAAGACGGCTTAGCCGCCCTCAAAAAAGAAGATTACCGCACAGCAAAAATCATTCTAGAAGATGTTGCAGCCAGGAATGATGATACCAACAAAAGCTTACAAGCCCAGGTTGGCTTAGTAGTTGCTTACTCCCGCAGCGACGAAATCGAAATGGCGATCGCGGTGTGTGAATCTCTAGTTAAAAGCAATAATTCTCAAGTTCAGCAGTGGGCAGAAAATTCATTAAAGCAACTGAGAAAAAAGTATCCCGACAAAAATAAGAAGCTGCACTCAACAGGATTTGTTGCTTTTGAATCGCCAGAAGATGAACAATTAGTTTCTGAATTCCCAAGCATTACTACTCCTGCTCCTACCCCACCTCCACCTCCACCTCCACCATTATTTTCAAATTCAAATTCAAAAGCGATAAATACTTCGACTTTGAAAGAAACCCAGGTGCAAACTAAAAGAAAACCTCGTGGTGGTGAAATAGTACCTGTTTCCACAGCAAATTCTAAAACAAATTCTCCAAGTGCAAATATTAACTCTAATATTCATTGGCGTTTGGGAGGAAGGGCAAAGGTATGGCAACCTCTACCAAAAGCAAAGTTTATTAAATCTATTCGCTTGCCATTACTGGGGATTGGAACCTTCGTTGCTTTATTTTGGATGGTACGGGCGCTTGTACAGTTAGCAATCGAATTAATCAACGATATTTTAGTTGCACTTCCATTTTTAGAGCCAATACAATTTTTATACAAAGACCCGACTAACTTAGTTTTGGGTATATTTATGGTAATACTAGCTGTATCTCCGTGGTTGCTTGATTGGCTGCTATGTAAATTCTACAAAAAAAAAGAATTAAGCAGAGAAACTTTAAATACATATTCCCATGAAGCAGTACGGGTACTGCAACGCTACTGTAAACCGCGAGGCTGGAGTTTACCAAAATTTTGTTTATTGCCTATGGCAG
>JBCCLY010000600.1:0-3284 GCA_039026655.1 Cyanobacteria bacterium P01_C01_bin.38
AAAGCTGCTGTGGCTTGGAGTGTTGGTGGTGGTGAAAATAAGATTTTTGAAGAACAAATTGCTCGACGAGTAGGTTTACCTAGCGTTGCAGATATTCAACAAAATTCGCAAAAGTTACCTCATTCCGATGCGGCGTTAACTTGGCATTATGTTGTTAACGGCTGCGGTTATGAAGTTATAGTACTTGATACGCGCACTTGGCGAGAATTTCCCGGTAAGGATTTTGATTTTCCCGCACTTATTAGTAAGGAAGGTTACGACGAACAAATATCAAAACAGATGCGTAAAGATGATATTGAAGTTAGTTTTGTGATTTCTCCAAGCCCTTTTATCGGAGTACCTTATATAGAAAATTTGCAAAAAATTGCTAAAGGAATTTACGAAAAAATTGGTAATGCGGCTTGGGGTTTTGATACAGAAGCTTGGGCATTAGATCAAACGGCTTTTGAGAGAATGATTACTAGATTAGCTTTGAGAGCATTACCTAATAATAAAAGTCGTGTAGTATTTTTATCGGGTGATGTTCACTATAGTTTTGGTGCGCGTTTACAATATTCGGCAACACATCCTTTTGAAAGTCCGGAATCTATTAACTGCGAACTCGTAATTGCTCAATTAACTAGCAGCTCGTTAAAGAATGAAGTAGGGGGAATTGGTGGAAGTCATTCCGCACACAGACAAGGTTTTATTCCTATTCGAGTCAATAGCGATTTACCAACAGCAGAAGTTTTGGGATGGGAAAATAAACAAGGAAATGAAGAAAATATTGGTAATATGCATCTGCTTGTGGAAGATTTTTTTCAACTTACTCCTTTGAAAATAAAAGGTATTCCAGGAACAATTAATTTAGTCAAACAAAGAAATAGTTTGCGAAAATTAGAAATTACTAAAAAACCAGAATGGTGGTATAGAATTGATTTTCTCGCAACTAAAGACGAAGATTTAGAAAAACCAAAAACTGAAAACCAACCAGCAACTTCTGTGATAGCTCCATTACCAGGAGAAAAGCGTAGAGAAGCTTTAGAAAAATATTTATCAATGGCAAAAAACTACCGCGAATTTCTCAGCAAAAAAGGACACGGTACAGAAATTGTTGGTTTAAATAATCTTGGTGAAATAACTTTTGAAATAATAGATGGCAAAGAAACAATTGTACAAACTTTGTGGTGGCGGTTGGAAAGTTATGAAAATGACAAAATGTTAGAACCGTTTCCGTTGACTAGATGTGAAGTATCTTTGGAATTTGATGATGAGCAACATCCTATGAGTGATGTAATAAAAGAAGTTGATGTTAGTTAGGAGTTAGGAGTTAGGAGTTAGGAGTTGGGAGTTAAGAGTTGGGAGTTATTAGTTATTAGTTGAGAGTTGCTTGTTTGTTGTTTAAGATTACTGGAGAAAATAACCGCAGAGGGCGCGGAGGGCGCGGAGGTAAGAAGTTTAAGAGAGATGATAGGAGTTAGAAGTGAGGAGTTAGTATTTAATAATTGATAATTGATAATTGATAATTGATAACTGTAATGGCACGAATTAGCTATGGTTTACAAGTTCAGAAACGAGCGAGGCGTTTGCTTGAAGTACTTTTGGCTTATGCTAACGATGAGTTCGATGTATGCAAGGAAGCTGTAGTTGATGCCATACGTCCCCATATTCAAGTTCGCTGGTTAACGGAGAAACGGTTAGTTATCAGAACTAAGGTGCGGTTTTTGCAAGAGTTAACGGGATTAATTGGTGATGAAATTCCGTTGAAAGCTGAACAAATTAAAGAAGCATTAAAACGATTTACTGATTTTTTAGAAATTCTTGAAGATAATCGCACAACAAAGGGCGGTTCGGAAAATTGGCATTTTACCTTAAATCTTTGGCACTCTCGCTGGGAAACTGAAGCGAATTTAGAAAAATTTGATAGCGAATGGGAGAGGAGAAAAGGAGACAAGGCTAAAATTTCTACCCCCTCTACCCCCTCTACCCCCTCTTCCCCCTCTCCAAACTGGAACGAAATCTGTCGTCAAACTTTAGAAGCTGATAATCATAGAAAATTAACCACAAATCCCCTAACAAGTGCGGATGGTGTAACTTTTGCACTTGATGAAGTTTATGTTCCGTTGGGTTTGGTGAAGCGCGATCGCCGTGAAAGGCGTGGCGGGGATGTGCATCCGGGAAAAGGTTCGCAGTTATACGAGTCGGATGATGGTGATGTTCGCGAAATTTTGACGCTAGATAAGTTTTTGCAACAACTTCAATCTCAAGAAAATAACCGCATTGCTATTTTAGGGGAACCTGGTGCTGGTAAAACGACGCTTTTACAAAAAATTGCCACTTTCCTAACTGATAATACGCAATATTTACCGATTTGGGTTTCTCTTGCGGATTTACAGGGAAAAATTTTAGAAGATTATTTGATTGAGGATTGGCTGAAAGCGGCTACCCGCAAACGCAAGATTTCTCCAGAAATAGAAGATTCTTTTTGCGAACAGTTTAACCAAGGAAGGGTATGGTTGCTGCTGGATGCTGTGGATGAAATGGCGATAGAATCAAGTTTGGCTTTAAGTAAAATTGCTGATTATCTCAAAGGTTGGGTAGCAGATGCGGCTGTAATTATTACCTGTCGCTTAAATGTTTGGGATGCTGGTAAAAATGCTTTGGAAGATTTTGATACTTTCCGCAATCTGAATTTTACTTACGGTAATACTAATAATTCAGATTTGATGGGAAAATTTATTAGATGTTGGTTTCATGAGAATCCTGAATTAGGGGAGAATTTACGAACTGAATTAGAACAACCCGCACGTAGAAGGATTCGCGATGCCGTTAAAAATCCTTTGCGATTAGCTTTAATATGTCGTATTTGGGGATTAAGACGCGGTGGTTTGCCCAACACTAAAGCTATGCTCTACGAAAAATTTGTAGAAGCAATTTACGAATGGAAGCAAGATAAATTTCCTACTACATCAACCCAAAGAAGCCAGTTAAATCAAGCATTAGGGCAACTTGCATTAATGGCATTCGCTAATGAGAAAACTAAGTTTCGTCTCAGACATCGTTTTGTATGCGAAGTATTAGGGGCACCTGACGAAGGCTTGTTTCAATTAGCACTTCAAATAGGTTGGCTCAATCAAGTAGGAATATCAGAAACCCAAGGTGAAAAAGTATACGCCTTTTATCATCCAACCTTTCAAGAATATTTCGCAGCATTAGCAATAAATGATTGGCAATTTTTCGTAAATTCGGGAATTGGGCATCGGGCATCGGGCATTGCTACCCCCTCTACCCCCTCCTCCCCCTCT
>JBCCLY010000601.1:0-3276 GCA_039026655.1 Cyanobacteria bacterium P01_C01_bin.38
GTGCAATTAATCCAGCTGGCCCTTGTGAGGGTTGCAAACATTTTGAAAAGGTAATTGGTAATGGGTAATGGGGCATTGGGGATTGGGCATTGGGCATTGGGCATTGGGGATTGGGCATTGGAAATATTAACAATTTACCTGTAATAATCGCTTCTTAACCAGATATAGAACTCCTAACTCCTAACTCCTAACTCCTAACTCTCAACTCCCAACTCCTAACTCCTAACTCACATTCCCTAATTCTTCTCCCACGGCTAAACGAGTACCGTTGACAAAATCCCATCCTGATTGGGGACGTTTGCCAGCTAGCTGTACTTCTCGCAATAACAATAAACCATTCCCAGTCTGTACAATTGCTCCTATATTTTTAATAATGCTGACGACTTCTCCAGGTTTACCTGACAAGCTTGATAAATCTGGTAATTTATTTTGTATTTCTTGTTGCAATTGTGGCGATTGACTTAAATAGTCTTCTTCAAGAGGAGCGGTAGCTGTAATTTTGATTGTTCGATCGCGAAATGTGGCGACACAGTTGGGATAAAAGCCCCGAATTTTATTGTGTAACTGCATGGCACTCTTCGTCCAGTCCAAACGGTAGTCTTCTTTTTTTATCAATGGTGCATAAGTTGCTTGGGAATTATCTTGAGTGGTTGGTTCAATTTGCTTATTTTGAAGCTTTAAAAGTGTTTCAATTAACAAGTCTGCACCCGTTGATGCTAGTTTTTCTGCTAAGTCGTGGGAATTATCAAGCAATCCAATGGGTGTAGTAGCTTTTAAAAGCATTGGGCCGGTATCCATACCCGCATCCATTAACATAGTAGTATTGCCTGTTTCTGATTCTCCATTGTGCAAACACCATTGAATCGGGGCTGCACCGCGATATTTAGGTAAAATTGAACCATGCACGTTGACGCAAGCAATTTTGGGCATATCTAAAATCTCCTGCGAAAGAATTTGTCCGTAAGCAATTACAACAAATACATCTGCACCTATTTGCTTTAATTGATTTAAAGTTGATTCATCTTTTTTTATTCGAGTCGGTTGCCATACAGGTAAATTGCTTGTCAAAGCAACGCTTTTTACCGGAGACGGTGTAACTTTTTTACCTCGCCCCCTAACTTTATCCGGTTGAGTGACAACTGCAAGTACTTCAAAATCTGAATGGGTAAGCAATTGTTCTAGAGTGGGAACGGCAAATTGAGGAGTACCAAAGAATATTACTTTCATTTTTCTACACGGCTAACGTTTAATTGCGAACACTAACACTACCTATATTTTTTTAGAATAAGTCAAAGGGTAGAGTGGCATTTGTAAATCTATAGACTATAATTATGTAGAGTTAAATTGAATATTAAAAATTTAATTCTTTTATAAATTAAGTTATTAATTTTTATTACTTTAATGGAAACTAGGCATTATAGCTAAGTTTTCCATATTATTTTGGTTACTTATGCTATTGCATTTGAAACTTATACGTGTTTCACTGTAATAAAATGTTCAGTAGCGTCTGCAATACGGCTTTTAGTTTTCGTTCTATTATTTTTTTGGATATTCTACATCATTACCGGAATCGGTGTTTGAAAAGTGGAAGTTAAATTAGCACAAGGTAGTTTACAAATTGCACTCTAGTTGTAATATCGGTATAAAGTTATTTCGATTACATTAAGTCAGGTCTAATTTTTTGTCTGTAAGAGTAAGTCTGTTATTGCTAATTAAATTTTGCTAAATCATCAGGTTTTGCTGTTGTTCAATTGTTTTTGTGCTTAAGCAAACATATTTTGCTCGCGGTTAACTATTATTAAGTTGACAAATTTGAATCGTAATTTTTCTAAACAATTGTTTAGATTTAAGTAAAAAAGGATACTTGATTCTCGTAAAAGATACGAAATTAAAGTAGATAATCTCGCTAAATCGAAAGTTCCTTGTTATACATATAAAAGATAGCCTCCCCTATTGTCGTGAGGCATTGCTCCTCCCACAGCAACCGCCCTCTAGAGAGTCAACCAAAAAATGCTGAAACATCTTTTATTCTCGGGATGGTTCCGCGTACAACCATTCCTCAAGTACGTATTAGTCGTAGTGCTGATTGCGCCTTTAGTAGGAGCATCAGGACATTCAAGTTCTGCTTATCTATCACAAGAAACTGAAGTTAGTGCCGAAATGCCAGAATTGGACTCGGTGTTAGTAGAAGTTCCTATTGCTAGCGAATACAAATTATCGCAACCAGAAACTGTAAAAATTTTGACACCAGAAAATTCTGAGTCAACAAAATTGGCTGCGGTTGTGAAGCCGACTGTTATACAGCCCGATGTCGTAGAGTCTTTAACGGTAGAAACTTTAACTGGAGAAGAAGAAACAACATCTTTTAATAATTCTTCTAATAATTCTTTTATTAATGAAGATTCACTCAAAGACGTTGAACTTGCTCCTGCTGTTATTAATCCTCAGCCAGCAGAAGGAAAAATTTCTGCTCGTGGAATTAAGTTGGCAAAGCGTTTAAAAGCTGCAAAAATCCAATCTTTAAAGAAAGATATTTTGGTAGCTAAGTTAGCGGGTTCTAAGTCGCTTAAGGCAAGTAAAGTAATTGCTTTGAGAAGAAATTTGATTCCTGAACCTACTGACGCGCCAGTAAGCGAAGAACCAGATCCATCTGAATTATCGCAGCAAGATCCGATCGGAAGTCCTTATCCACTTCCTTGGAAATGGATTATGGCTACTCAAGAAGCAGTAAGTTCTAATGTTGGTTCGGGAGTGCGTTATTACCGAAGCACACCTGTAATATCTCCAGATGGTCGTTATTCTATTTATAGCCGCGTAAAGTTAGAAGTAAAACCACAAATGCATAAAAGCCGCGTTAGCAGCGTGTTATTTGTGGAAGATAGAAAAAATAATCATTTGAAGGTTGTTGCATCTACTTCTGCTTTAATAGATCCTTTACTTAAAGCCAAGGAAATGCGTGGCGAAGCTGAAATCCCAGGAAAAATCGGCGTATTGGTTCCTGTTAGTTGGTCAGAAAATGGCGAGCGTTTCCTAGCACGTAAATTTGAAGGTTTATTTAATACCGCTCACGCTACAGATCAAGCACTTATCTGGAATCGTCAGAAAAATCGTTCTAACACAGTTGCTCCTTCTCGAAAGAATCATCAGCATGATATTGCTGTTTTATTAGGTTGGAGTAAAAACGCACCTGATAATGTAGTATTCCAAGCTGGAGAAATGGGTCAAGAAACTTGGCCAACAATCACAGTTGCAAACGATGGTAGAACAGTTGCTACA
>JBCCLY010000602.1:0-3273 GCA_039026655.1 Cyanobacteria bacterium P01_C01_bin.38
AGGGAGTAGGGAGTAGGGAGTAGGGAGTAGGGAATGGGGAATGGGGAATGGGGAATAGAAAGAGGGGGTAGAGGGGGGAGAGGGGGTAGAGGGGGAAGAGTAAATAACAATTACCAATTACCAATTACCAATTACCAATGCCCTATGCCCTATGCCCTATGCCCAACTCCCAACTCCTAACTCCTAACTCTTAACTCCCTACTCCCTACTCCCTACTCCCTACTCCCTACTCCCAACTCCCAACTCCTAACTCCTAACTCTTAACTCCTAACTCTTGTCTGTTAAGTCTTGCTTCAATCGGGAATGGGGCTTTCTTGCATGATAAAATCAAGTTATTCCCCTTAATTCCGACCGGAATACCGGGAATGTACTTAGCCGAAGGGATGCATCTTTATCAGTGAGCAGTAGTTTGTTGCCTGTTATCAGTAATTAGTAATACCGTTCAATCTGTTTGTTTATAAACATCTTCAACTTTTTCCAAGTTCAATTTGGTATTAGAGATGAAGGTGTTATTTTAGTCGGTGTCATTAAAACGGTAACTTGTAATTGAAATACTGTTTATTGGCTGCTTCGGCGATGTAGGTAGTCACTACGAGAACACAATACCACTGCAATGGTTAAGTCCGCTCCTCCCGAAAACACAAACCGTACATCTTCTAAGCTTGAAGGAATCAAGGAACGCAGTAATTTCCTGCGCGAGCCTGTAGCTACTGAAATTCTAGAAGATACTACTCACTTTAGTGAAGAAGCGATACAAATTCTCAAGTTTCACGGTTCTTATCAGCAACATAATCGCGATAATATTGTCAGAGGACAAGAAAAAGATTATCAAATGATGCTGCGAACCCGGAATCCGGGGGGTTTTATTCCATCGCAGTTGTATTTAACTTTAGATAAGCTTAGTGATGATTATGGAAACCACACGATGCGGATTACTACTCGTCAAGGTTTCCAGCTGCATGGAATTTTAAAGAAAAATCTCAAGGCGACTATTGCTGCGATTGTGAAAAACATGGGTTCCACTCTTGGTGCTTGTGGAGATTTGAATCGCAATATTATGGCTCCTGCTGCTCCTTTTAAAAATAAACCTGAATATCAATACGCGATCGAGTACGCCGATAAAATTGCTGATTTACTTACGCCGCAAACTGGGGCTTATTATGAAATTTGGCTTGATGGTGAAAAGGCTATCAGTGCCCAAGAAAGTCCGGAAGTAAAAGCCGCACGGCAGCGCAACGGTACGGGAACTATTTTTCACGATTCTCCCGAACCAATTTATGGTACTCACTATATGCCGCGCAAGTTTAAAATTAGCGTTACGGTACCTGGTGATAATAGCATCGATCTTTATACTCAGGATTTATCGTTGGTGGTAATTACCGATGAAAATTCCGAGTTGCAGGGATTCAATGTGTTTGCTGGCGGTGGTTTGGGTAGAACCCATAATAAGGAAGAAACTTTCGCTAGGAAGGCTGATGAGATTTGTTATGTCTCGAAAGAAGACGTTTACGATTTAGTTAAAGCTATTGTTGCCACTCAAAGGGATTATGGTGACAGAGTTCAAAGACGACACGCTCGTTTAAAGTATTTAATTAATGATTGGGGAGTAGATAAATTCCGTTCCCAGGTTGAGGAATATTTTGGTAAGTCTGTTGAGCCTTTTAAACAGCTACCTAAATTTAAATATTATGACTACCTTGGCTGGAACGAACAAGGTGATGGAAAGTTATTTTTAGGAATTTCCATCGAAAACGGTAGAGTTAAGGATGAAGGTTCTTTTCAACTTAAAACTGCATTACGGAAAATCGTCGAGCAATTCAATTTAGATGTTCGTCTTACCGCTAACCACAATTTAATATTTCTCGACATTGAACCCGATAAAAAGCAAGCTATCGAAGAAATACTGCAAAACCACGGTGTCAATAGCGACCCAGAAAAAATTGAGCCACTGGTGCGCTATGCAATGGCTTGTCCCGCATTTCCTACCTGTGGACTGGCGATCGCCGAGTCTGAGCGAGCAATTCCCGATATTTTAGACCGGATTCGTAAACTTTTAAATAAATTAGGTTTACAAAAAGAGCATTTTGTGGTAAGAATGACCGGCTGTCCTAACGGTTGCGCTCGTCCGTATATGGCGGAAATGGGTTTTGTTGGTAGCGGAAAAAATACTTATCAACTGTGGTTGGGAGCTTGTCCAAATCAAACCCGGTTAGCACGACCATATATGCAGAAATTGAAAGCTGAAGAATTAGAACAGCAGCTAGAGCCAATATTCGTTTACTTTAAAGAAAGTAAGGAAACAGAAGAAAGCTTTGGGGACTTTTGTAATCGAGTTGGATTTGACGCAATTCGGGAATATGCAGCAAATTACGAAGTAAAATCAGTTGCTCCCGGAGTATCTAACGATAGCGATGGTAAGGTAGAAATAATGGCAGAATCTACAGCAGTTACAGAAGAAAGTCAGGGTGAAACAATAGCGAAAGATAGTACTACAATTTCTAAGAAATTGAGGCATCGAGTTACCGTTAGAGATGAAGTTTATAGCAAACTTAAGCAAGCATCCGAAAATCGGGGTAAACCGATGACTGAGATGGTGAATGAAGCATTAAAGGCTTATTTGGGAGTGGAATAGGTTAGTTGTTAGTGGTTGGTTGTTAGTGGTTTTGTCTGGGATAATTTAGTGGTTTGTCCCGTTAATTATGATGGGTAATTCCATGTTCGTAGTAAGGACTTTTAGTCCTTCGGAGCGATAAATCGCCAACTACAAACCCGTCATTCACTAGATATAGGAGACGTTGCAGTGCAACGTCTCTACATTAGTTATTTGTATTAAGTTGAAGATAAATTGCTCGTGTACAATTGTTTGGGATGTAGATTCCCGTCTAATTATTTTATCGAGACATGCAGGGTATAAAACCCTACCGTCTGCACGGTGCTAGTAATTGGTTGGGGTCAAAAACCCCATTCAATTACCTCTCCCTCACTCCCTCACTCTCTCACTCTCTCACTCTTTATTGCCGATCTGAGATATTAAATTTTTTAAATGTCTGCAACTTGGACGCAGGAACAAATTTTGGCTTTAGCACCTGATGCAAGCTCTGCCAAAAATGGTAAAACTTTGGCTACTTCCCGTAAGTGGTCATCATTAGGTTGTAACGAAAAAGCTGCTTGGGGTGAGTTTCAGGGAAGTGGTAAAAATCCTTATTTAACTCGAATAGATTTGACGGAGCCTGCTTTTAAATGCACTTGTCCCAGTCGCAAGTTTCCGTGTAA
>JBCCLY010000603.1:0-3264 GCA_039026655.1 Cyanobacteria bacterium P01_C01_bin.38
ACAGCTTAGAGCAAGGTAATTACGAGCTTAAAGCAACGGCTTACGATCAAGCTGGTGCTGCGAGTGAAACTTTAAAAAGTTATTTCCGAGTTAAGAATACCACTCCTTCGGATCTAAGGTTTGAAGTTGAAGTTGTTGAAGATGGTATTCGTCTAAAAGATACAAACGTAGTCGATGCTAATGGAGTAAACGATCTTAGTAGAGTTGATTTTTGGTTAAAGAAAGAGGGTGGAAGTTGGGAAAATATTGATGATGCTGTTGAATTTAACAGCAATGAAAACGGTTCGGTAAGCTTTGATTACAGCATTGAATCCTTAGAAAAAGGCGATTATATCTTGTGGGCAAGAACTCGCGATCGAGCAAATAATTATAGTAATAGCTGGCAGCAGTCATTTAACATTGGTAATGCAGCACCCAGTCAACTCGACTTCAATCTTAAGCAAATAAATGGAGGAATTGAGTTAACTAATGCAACAGTATTTGACGCAGATGGGATGGATGATTTAGAAAGAATTGAGTTTCAGCTAAAACAAGATGATGGCGAATGGATTGAGATTCAAGACGCTCTCGATTTCAATCAAAACCAGGATGGTTCGATTAGTTTTGATTACAGCATAAATAGCTTAGTTCAAGGTGATTATCAGTTAAAAGCAACTGCTTACGATCGAGCCGGTGATTCTGGAGATACTTTAACAAGTTTCTTTAATGTAAAGAATATTGCCCCAACAGACTTCAAATTTGACATCGAAGCTATAGAAAATGGCGTTCGCGTTATCAATACTAAAGTATCTGATGCTAACGGCATGGACGATTTAACCAGAGTTGATTTTTGGTTGAAGAAAGACGATAGAAGCTGGCAAAATATTGCTGATGCTGTGGAATTCCGTAAGAATACAGATGGTTCGTTCAGCTTTGATTACAGCGTTAATTCCTTAGAAGCTGGTGGTTACGTATTATGGGCTAGAACCCGCGATAAAGCAGATAGCTACAGTAATAGCTGGGAAAAGCCTTTCCAAATCGTCGATCCAACTCCTATACCGCAACCCGAACAAAACTGGTTCGATCGAAATATTCAAGATGCAGGCATACGTGCATTAAGTAAGTCGCTATTTTCGGATAATAATTTCGATCGTAATGACATGATTACTATCCTACGCAATGCAAAGGATAACGGTGCTGTAGATTCCACCGAGATTACAGACTTGCGTACTATTGTTGATAATGCATCTGACTTAGGAATTCAAGACTATGTAAGAGTGTTATCGAGCAAAGTTGTTTACGGTGATACGGCAAATAAATCTGGTAACTTACAGGCTGGAAGTAGTGATATTCAACTCGATAAGCTGATTAATAAATGGTTTTTAGGAAGCGAGCGTGCCCAAACTTCTCACACTTATCAATATGCTCAAGGCTCTCTGTTCCAAAATGGAATCAGTCATTATGATATCAGACAAGGCTATATCAATGATTGCTTTTTCCTAGCTGGTTTAGGTGCAACTTTGATACAGTCACCTGAAATTATCCAAAATATGTTTGTGGATAATGGAGATGGTACTTTTACCGTCCGTTTTTACAATAAAGGAGTTGCCGATTATGTGACTGTGGACAGATATTTACCTACTAATAATGTTGGTAACTTTGTATATGCAAATGCAGGTGATTATCATGGCGATGCTAACAATGAATTATGGGTAGCACTTGCTGAAAAAGCTTACGCTCAACTTAACGAATCAGGCAATATTAATCAAGATAATACCAATTCATACGACGGTATTGGTAATGCTGGATATTTGAAGGATGCATTCGAGCATATTACCGGCGAAAAAGCTGCTTTAGGTAGATATTTAAGTTTTAATAGGGTTATTGACGCTTTCAATTCTGGTGAAATTATCGGATTTGGTTCAAAATCTAGTGAAATAGCATCAAATATTGTAACTTCTCATGCTTATGCTTTAATCGATTATAATGCTGCAACAGAGAAATTTACCTTATTAAATCCTTGGAGTACTAATAATAATGCTTTAAAATCTAGAACTTTAGAATTAAGTTGGGAAGAAATTAAGAGCAATTTTAGTTATTGGGATTCTACGATTAGTAATGTAGTTTCTACTTAAGTAGGTTGGCGTTGAAAATTGTAGCTATGACGAGGGAGGAGGGAGTAGGGAGTAGGGAGTAGGGATTAGGCACTAAGAGCTAGGGTTTTAGCTAATTTACATTTTGTGACATAGTTATGTTTATTTGTGCCGACTTACTTAGGGTTTACTAACAGGACTTTAAAAGTCTTATCTTGTGAGCTTTTGGAGTTATTTTAGTCTAAAAAAGTGCAAGAAAATAGAGATATAAGACTCTCCTATCTTGCATCTTCAATTTTTTGGAATCTAAAAAATAGGGGTAAAACTGTTCCCTGTTCCCTACAATCATGTTCCCTATCATCACTAAGAGACTTTTTGGGCAAACCCTACTTAAAAAATATGAAAGAGGTATGTCCAAAGGACATTAGGACATACCTAAATATAGCCTTTCTCGAATAACTGAGGTACATCTAAATTTTTCCCTATTCCCTATTCCCTGTTCCCTGTTCCCTAAAACCAGAAATTGTGTATCTCACCAAATTGAGAACCGCTATAAAAGGTTTACAACATACATTTTAATATTTTAAAATCGTTTAAATTAAACCTTTTTCTATTACTAGTTATCAATCTATATCAATAAATACCTTCTATATAAAGTTATTGTTAAAAAATTGGCAATTTTAAGTTTAATTTCATAGTAAATATATTTAATCAGAAATTTTATGCAGCTTTATATCTGACTTCTTTTAGGTTTTTCACGATTGATGCTGCGATCAAAATATATATTTATCTATTTGAGGTATAAGATTATGCACGCTAATTTTAGTGATAGTAATTTATTTTCTGAAAAACATAATATCACTTCGATCGCCTCGATAGATGAATTAAATGTTAATTTAAAACCAAATAATTTCAGTCTTCTTAGTAGTAGTTTTGAATCTTCTACCGATAGTTCATTTGTGAATACGGCTCAATTATCTGAATCATCTATAACATCTAACATAACTGATTCTGATATCACCGTTACAGACAGCGAGATTCAATTCTCTACTCAAAATAATTTTTATGCTTCCAACACTCAAGACTATAGTTCTAGTAGTGGCTATGGTTTAACAAATGCAGCAGAAGCAGTAGCGGAAGTTGCTGGAGAAGAAACTTTTGATGATGTCCCCGATACTGGAGGGAATAATTG
>JBCCLY010000604.1:0-3262 GCA_039026655.1 Cyanobacteria bacterium P01_C01_bin.38
AAAATTACAGGTCATAGCAAGTATTGTTTGGGCAATTCTTGCACATGTCATTCTGATTAGTGGATTGCTATCAGCGAACTGGTTTGAGCTGATTCCCGAGTTTGTCTATTTTGTTGTATTAGTTGTATGGTCAGTAATCCCAGCATTTTTATTCAATAATTATTCGCCTAACGAGAGCACACTCGCCGAAGATGATCTCACATCATGAATTTATCAAAGTAAAAAAAATCAAGGTCAATTACCAAAGTTGAGAACGAATATTTTCAAATTATCGATCCCGATAAGAAAATCATGGCATTCCAAACCAGATTTGTTGCCGGAAGAGCAAATTCATGGCTACTCAATAAAATTATCCATAAGTCACTATCTAATCGTCTAATGCAAGATTGGATACTACACAATATTGAAGAATCTGGCGAAACTGAAAATATTTTACCTATACTTTATAACAACCAGGATAAGGTGTTGAGGAAGTCAGAAATTACTAAGCGAGAGGTCAATTAATAGCTAAGAAATAAATACATCAAAAAATAGAAATAGCGAAAGCTACCTAGGATTTTAAGCATTAGTAATTACGAGGGGCACGGCGGCGATTAGGAATAAGGTTAATGAATAGTTTCTTCTCAGTTTTCTTATTGCAGATGCATACTTTCTATAATTAAAAAATATTTCTCAAGTCGAACATTTTATACATCGCAATCCTACTAATTATTTTGTTAATGTTTTATGCAAATTAATTGCTAATTGTCATCAATCCAAAAAGCTAAATCTTCGTCTAGACTGGCTTTTACCTCAATCAGTGGGTACCCGAACTCAGGTTTTTATTTCTTTTTATTTCTTTTTATTACTTTTTACAAAAATATATATTTTAAACTTATAAATTTTATCTCACTGACATACTTCAGTAATCAACATACATTAGATAACAAGCAAGGTAAAAAGACAAAAAATATTCTTAAATTCATTAAATAAGTATAAAATTTTGATAAAAAGAATGGATTTAAAATTATAGTATATTTAATATAAAAATATGAAATTATTACATAATATTTTTTTGATAATAGTTAGCTGTAAAATTTAGCATATTCTTTGATTTTGATGAAGAGCCAAAATACTTAATCTGATGGGGAGTGAAAAATGAATCAAGACACTAACGATAAATCTTCTCCACCCCAGCAAAGTAAAGAAGATACTAATCTAGATATTGAAAAACAAGAATCTAAAAATTTAATTAATCATAAAACTGAACTAGTTAATGGCAACACCGAGGCAAATACTTCTCCCAAACAGAAAAGACCAATGTGGATGTATCTAATTTTGGGAGTTGGTATTTTTGCATTAGTTAGTGTATTATTTCGGCAATTACAGAATAGTCCACAGGAAGCGCCAACTCAAGCTGCCGAACCTGCACGCTTAAGTGTGAGAACCACAGAAGTAAAAGTTCAACCTTTACAAAGATTTGTATTTGGCGACGGTTTTGTTTCAGCGGTACGAGGAAAACACTTAACTTTTGAAACTTCTGGAACAATTACTTACATCAAAAAAGTCAAAGGTCGGGATTTACGAGAGGGAGATTTTGTCAAAGCGGGAGAACTACTAGCAAAAGTTGACGATCGCAAACTCAGAGCAGAATTAGCACAAGCTAAAGCGAAAACTGCTGAAGCAGAAACTCAAAGGGTAACAGCACAAGCGAGTGTTTCCCAAGCCAATGCTTCTATAGAGCAAGCAAAAGCAGATGTAATTAGAGCCAAAGCCGATTTAGAAGCTGCTGAAGATGCTTATAGATTAGCGAAATCCGAATTAAACCGACGGGAGAAACTATTTTCTCAAGGAGCTATTTCCATCTCAGATGTTGATGTTTATAGAAATAAAGCCAAAGATGCTTCAGCAAAAGTCAAAGCCGCTCAAGCTCAGATAAGTGCTGCTCAAAGTCAAGTCAAATCTTCTCAAGGTCAACTGGAATCGGCAAAGTCTCAACTAGCATCCACAAGAGCCACCATCGCTTCAGCTCGTGCTGGACAAACTCGTTCTAATGTCAACTTGGAAGATTCGGTAATTCAAGCTCCTTTTAATGGAATTGTCGCTCACATTAATATTCGTGAAGGTGATTACTGGACACCCCAAAGATTACAAGTGACCGGAGATTATCAAAATGCAGTTGATTCGGTACCGATGATTTTGATTGACCCCAAAGCATACGAAGTTAGATTAAGATTACCAGCTTTTGATGGTACTTTAGTTCGACCGGGTCAATCAGCTTATGTAGTGTTAGATAAGGATATGAGTGCAGCTTCTACTAAAGGAATGTCACAAGAAACTTTAATTCGTTTAGCTAGAGCTAAAGGTAGGGTATTTTCTGTTAGTCCTTCTGTTTCTCCTGGTGAACGAGCGGTACAGGTAACCGTTCGTTTGAGTGGAGGAATGAAAAATGTGCGGGATGGGGAAAGAGTTTCGGTATGGTTAGCAGTTGAAGAAAATCCGACTGCTATTGCAGTTCCTCCCAGTGCTATTGTTTACCGCGACCAAAAACCCCATGTTTTTGTTGTGGATAAAGAAAAGCAAATAGCTAAATTACGTTCTGTAGAAGAAGGAATTCGCGGAATTTCCCTGACTGAAATGAAAACTGGTCTTCGTTCGGGAGAATTAGTAGTCACCCAAGGACGTAACCGTTTAGTTGATGGGACACCTGTGGAAGTTGTGGAAAGTAATTAGTAAGAAGTAAGAAGTAAGAAGTAATTAGTAAAAATTAATGAGTAATGAGTAATGAGTCATAAGTCATAAGTCATAAGTAAGGGACACAATATTATAAATACTAAAAATTCTAAACTCCTAACTCCTTCTCCTAACTCCTAACTCCTAACTCAATCCAAAATCCAAAATCCAAACAAACGCATCCGTTGTTAAAATCCAAAATCCTATGACTTCTGAGTTAGTTCCGGTTCACGAACATAATGGTAAGCATCATAATGTACCTGATGTTGATGGTGCTTCTGGTTTAGCTAAATTCTTTTTTCTAAAAACAGTTTTTGGTATTCTGCTGGTAGTTTTGCTGGTATTTGGTGGATTAATGGCTTACCAATCAATGATTAAAGAAGCCGATCCAGATATAAAGATTGCTAAAGCAATGGTTACTACTACCTGGGGAGGAGCAGATCCAGAAACTATTGAATCTCAAATCACAGACAAGATTGAAACAGAACTCAAATCCCTCAAAGGATTAAAAAAAGTTGAAAGTTCTTCCTTTAATGGTGTTTCCAAAATT
>JBCCLY010000605.1:0-3258 GCA_039026655.1 Cyanobacteria bacterium P01_C01_bin.38
CTATTCCCTATTCCCTTTTTTCAAATCGCTCTCGAACCTTTCATTACAGTTTCTCCAACAGGTAATTCAAAACCATCTTTCGGTTCGATAGTAACAAAAACCTCAGTGGTAGTTCCCCATTTTTGTAAAGGTATTTTCTGTAATACTTTACCTTGAGAATCGGGATTGAATTTAGCGCATTTGATTTTTTTGCCATCAACAAAAGCCCATAACCGATAAACTTTATCTCCTGATAAATCGGGAAGATTTTTTAAAGTTAATATTGCAGCTTCGGAATTAGGAGCAATTACTAAACTACCAGAGGAAGAAATATCGGGGGTGATACTTTTTAACGTTAATAAACGATTATTAGGTTGCTTAAGTACAGATAAAGTTTCTTGATAGCGGGATAATTCTTGCTGTGTTTTGGATAATTCTGCTTGCAAACGATAATTTGATAAATCGGTTTCTACTTTTGCAAGTTTTTGATGCAGTCGATAATTTAAAAATCCCAAACTCGCTATTATTCCTACTGCTGCGATTCCGGCTATTTTTAGCCAGGGTTTTGGTGAAGAGGAAAGAGGGAGGGGGGAGAGGGGGAGAGGGGGGAGAGGGGGAGAGGAGGGAGATGTTTGTATATTAGTTTGTGCGGTGGTTGATAAATCTTTTGCTGCTGCTTGGAGAATTTGCGAGCGCAATCTTTCAGGTGGTTTGGTTTCGGGTAGCGATAGGGGGAATAATGCTAAAGTTGCCTGTAAGCTTTCGACTTCAGATGCTAATTCTGGATAAGTTTCTAAATATTGTTTTACTAAAGCTGCTTCTTCTGGGGTTAAATCGCTCAAAACGTAACCTGTTATCAAAGCTTCCCAGTTTGAAGGTAATTCTGAGGGTTGCATAATTAATCTACTAAATCCTTTAATAATTTTCTTAGTTTTAAAAGTCCTTGGCGAGTCCGAGTTTTCACTGTTCCCAAAGGTATATTCAATTTCTCCGTAATTTCTGACTGACTTAATCCTTCGTAATAAGCCATTTTCAAAACTTGCTGCTGCGAATCGGGTATCTCTTCTAATGCTTTACTAATAAGCTCAGACATTTCACCTAAAGAAACTTGCTCCATCAAATTAGTTTCAGCATGAGTAGGAATACTGCGCTGACATCTTTGTAAAAGCTTCTGCTGACTGGATTTTTGATTCAAACGATTAATTGCTCTACTTCTAGTCATTGTCAGCAAATAAACAAGCATCTTTCCGCGATTGGGGTCATATTTACCACTCCGCCAAAATGCTAGAAAAATTTCTTGTGTCAAGTCTTCAGCTTCGGTGGTATTGCCTAAAATCCGTAAAGCTAATCGATATACAGCTTCGCCGAAACGGTCATAAATAGCACCTAGTGCTGATAAATCTCCCGCTTGCAATGCTTGGAATAATTCTGCTTCTATCTGGTTTGATGAACTCATATCGGACTTAGATTGTAATCTAATTGATTCTTGCGTATGTATTGTTACATTCATATCAGAAAAACCATTTAATGCCCGTGATTAGATAAAAGCCACCCGCTAAAATCAATGCAGCGCTTCCTAATCTGATAATCCATTGAGATTTAGTTAACAATATTTTTCTTTGCTTTACTAATCCTGTGAATAAGCTGGCAAAAAATATTACTGCGGTATAGCCGAAAGCGTAACTTATCATCGTTACCGTGCTTAGAAGTTGAGAGCCGCTAGCAGCAGCAGTTGCCAATACCGCAAAAAGTACCGGAGAAGCACAAGGTGATGTTACCAGAGCAAAAGTTAAACCAGCACCGAAGGGACCAGGAATTGGTATACGTACCTGTTTTTTAGGTAAAGGTAAATGAAATATCCCTGCAAAACTTAAACCCATCAGCAGAATTATTGCACCAACCGCAATGTTAATATATCCGCGAAAATCCACCATTACAGATGAAGCGAAAGATGCAAATAATCCAAATAAACTAAATACGCTAACCGCTCCTAAAACAAAAAAACTGGCTTTAAAAAAAGCATCTTTTCGAGATTCAATATTTAGCGTACCGATATAGCTAAGGTTGACAGGAAGTAGCGATAAAATGCAGGGAGAAATACTAGCAAATAAACCACCGATAAAAGCAACGGGAACTAGAATTAAAGGGCTACTTGTGTTTTGTTGTTTCACCCATTTATGATAGGGAGCTTCCAATTGTCTGACTAAATCTTCCAGGTTGTAATACAGGTTTTGGAAATGACTTCCGAAGACGATTATGATAAAAGTTCCCAGACAGAGAAAAGCTAGTAAGTAGAGATTGTTTGACTTTAATTTATTCATAATTCACTTTTTTAATAGAATATCTCCCAAAGGAAGACGCTCCACTAACACTGCTAAACAAGCAGAATTAATCAATTTTAGATTTTTCCATAGTTAAAACGTTCTTACTTGAAATCAATTAATATTTAATCCAAAATCCTGTTGGGTAAAATCTAAAATATTTCGGTCAGTGTGTATTATTAGCCTGCGAAGGCAGGCTTTGCTTATATAGCCCCAGACTTCCAGTCTGAGGGCAATATTTTTTAATTATTTATCTGTTGCGAAGTAGTATCTAAAGCCGCAACATAATCAGCTTTATTTTGATTTTTTTGAAATAATTCAACAACCTCACCCGTACCCGGATTCATAACAGCAACGGTAGCAGTTTTAGCTTTATATTTAGCAAATACATCTTCTAAACCTAACTCTTTAGCTTTAGCTTCAGAAGCTTCAGTTGTAGATTTATCCGTAACATCAAAAACTACAAAATTAGCTGTATCACCATACTCTTTCTTCAAAGCTTCTAAAGTAGGTTTAATTTTCTTACATCCAGCACACCAATCCGCGTAAATATCCACAACCACCGGCTTACCCTGTAACTGTTGCGCTAATGCTTGATTAGTCGATGATGCAGCTGTAACTTCTTCTGTTTGTGGTTCACTAACACTAGCGCTAGGGTTATCGGTTGCGTTGTTACAAGCTGCTAAGGTAGTCATAATACCCGCAGCAGCTACTAAGGTTAGGGTTTTGATAGCTTTAGTTGTAATAAAGAAATTCTTCATTTTGATATTCCATCCGAATCGAGCTTTATTTATATACAGAGCAAAAGCTGAAATGGATTTAATGTAGATGAAAAAATTATAGAGACGGGCAGGATGCCCGTACCACAATAGTTGTAGAATTATGAATAGTAGTTTGTAGGGTGCGTTATAAACTCCGTTTTAACGCACCACAGTAGAAGATAACAGCAAACTATAGC
>JBCCLY010000606.1:0-3244 GCA_039026655.1 Cyanobacteria bacterium P01_C01_bin.38
ATGACTTCAAACGTGAGGTTGCTGGGAACCAGTGAATTCATTTTCTCCCAAATGTCGCTCCCTCGCGCAGCGCTAGCACCATCATCATCGCCCTCATCAAGCGCCCCGAGGTGGCTTTCAAGGAATCGCAGGCGTCCCAACTGGCATAGGAAGTGGGTTTTATGGATGTTTTCGGCAACCAGCTGCTACCAAAGACACTTTCAAAAGCCCAATTCTCACACTCATGGCATACACGTATCTGTTCATACAACTGCGCTACGCTAAGCTGTGATGCCAAGTGACTGCACGTAGGAAATGGGGATGCTTGTTATTCAAGCCAATCGCGGTGCAAAGAAGATTATCTGAACCCATTTACTGTAAATTGCGTGACTCCTCTACTCCCTACTCCCTACTCCCTACTCCCTTAATTAATTGATAATTGTTCATTGATAATTGATAACTGAATAAAAAGTATGGAAAAAATCGCAATCATTGGGTTCTCATGTTTATTTCCCGATGCTAAAAATGCACAAGAATTCTGGCATAATCTGATCGAACAAAAGGATTCTACTTCGGAATTAAGTATTGATGAGATTGGTATCGAACCAACTGTGTTTTACGATCCGGTTAAAGGAAAGCCGGACAAAGTATACTCCTTGCAAGGGGGATTTGTACGTAATTTTAAGTTTGATCCATCGGGATACAGTCTTCCCTCTTCGTTGCTACAAAATCTAGATGACACCTTTAAATGGTCGCTTTATGCTGCAAAGCAAGCATTACAAAATAGTGGTTATTTGGAAGACAAGTCTGTTCTTTCCAAATGTGGAGTACTCTTGGGCACACTCTCGCTACCTACGAAATCATCAAATCAATTATTTGAACCGCTTTATCAACAGGTGTTAAATCCTGCTATTGCAGAGCTTTTGCAACAAGAGGATTTTACTACTGCAAGTTTACCGGGGCAGGAGGAGACACCGTTTTATAATGCGATGATATCGGGTTTACCGGCTGCTATCATCTCTCAAGCTTTGTCTCTGTCTCATATCCATTTTTGTCTGGATGCTGCTTGCTCGTCGCCTTTATATGCTGCGAGATTAGCGTCGCATTATTTATGGACTCATAAAGCTGATTTGATGTTAGCTGGTGGTATTAGCTGTGCAGATCCGATTTTTATCAGGATGCTGTTTTCTGGTATTCAAGGTTATCCGGAAAACAATGATATTAGCCGCCCTTTGGATAAATCTTCTAGGGGATTAATTACCTCTGAAGGCGTGGGAATGCTTGTTCTTAAACGGTATAGCGATGCTGTAAGAGATGGCGATCGCATTTATGCTTCGATAACGGGTAACGGACTTTCTAATGATGGTAGGGGTAAACATTTACTCAGCCCCAATCCCAAGGGACAAACTTTAGCTTTTGAAAAGGCTTATGCTGAAGCTGATATCAATCCTAAAGTTATCGACTATATCGAGTGTCATGCTACCGGAACTTTATTAGGAGATAGTACCGAGTTTAATTCTGTCGAAACTTTCTTCGGTAAATATCAAGCTACTCCGTTTACGGGTTCGGTAAAATCTAATATCGGACATTTACTTACTGGTGCTGCTAGCGCTAGTCTGATTAAAGTACTGTTGAGCATGAGTAAGGGTATTATTCCCACAACGATTAATATTACAGAACCCATCGGTTCGGAAGATAACGTAATTTCACCGAATAGAATTGTAACTAGTCCAACCAACTGGCACTCAAAAAGCGGTTCTATAAAACGCGCTGGAGTTAGTGCTTTTGGCTTGGGTGGAACCAACGCGCATTTAATTTTAGAACAGAATAAAAACACTAACATTGAAGAATTTAGCCAACCCCTTAAACCAGTTAAAATGGCGATTGTGGGAATGGATGCCTTTTTCGGTGGTTGCGATGGATTGGATGCTTTTGAAAGCAGTATTTATCAAGGAAAACAACATTTTATTCCTTTACCCGAACAAAGATGGCATGGTGTAGAAAATAAAACAGAATTACTGGAAAAATATAACTTACCGGATGCAAAAGCACCTGCGGGAGCTTATATTAGCGAGTTTGAAATTGATACTGTATCTAATAAGATTCCTCCCAACGAGTTAGAAAGTCTCAATAAACAACAACTGTTAATACTCAAAGTAGCCGAACGCGCTTTGCAAGATGCAGGTGTAAAAGAAGGGGATAATGTCTCAGTTTTAATCGCTACAGAAGCAGAACTTTCCGTTCATCAACTCCAGCAAAGATGGAATTTAGATTGGGAAATTAAAGAAGGGTTAAATGCTAAGGCAATATCGTTATCTTCGGATAAATTAAATAAGTTAGAAACAGTAGTTAAAAACGGAATTCACCCCGAACCTGCTGATAGCAGCGAGTTTGTTAGCTACATTACCAATATAATGGCGAGTCGCATCTCCTCGCTGTGGAATTTTACTGCTCCGGTATTAACTATTTCCGCTGGCGAAAACTCTACGTTTAAAGTTTTAGAAGTAGCGCAACATTTATTAACCACTGGGGAAGCAGATGCCGTATTAGTGGGTGCCGTAGATTTAGCTGGCGGCATGGAAAACGTTTTATTAAGAAATGAGTTATCAACAGTTAATACAGGTGTAAATACTTTATCATATGACCAAAAAGCCAATGGCTGGATGGTTGGCGAAGGCGCGGGTGCAGTAGTATTAAAGCGACATCAAGTAGCAAAACAGGAAAACAAGTGTATCTACGCGACGATTGATGCAGTTAGTTTCAAGCAAAAAAATGCTACCAAGAATAATTTGCGAAGTCGTTTGGGTTCCACGGATGCTAACACCGTTAAAGATGCTTGTCAGCAAGCTATTGATGCGGCAGAAACTAAAGCTTCAGATATTAGTTATCTGGAAGTTTTCGGAAGTGGCATTTCCCAAGAAGACGAAGCAGAAATTGATGGATTACTTCGGGCTTATCCACGTGGTGCAAACAAATTAAGCTGTGCGATCGGTAGTGTTAAAGCTAATATCGGTCACACCTACGTTGCTTCGGGAATTGCGAGTTTAATTAAAACAGCTTTGTGCCTCTACTATAGATATCTTCCCGCAACTCCAAAATGGACTGGTGTCAAAGATATTAAAAAGTGGGAAAACAGTCCTTTCTATGTTGTTCCGGAATCGCGCCCTTGGTTTCTTAATCCAGATACCGAGAAAAGAACGGCAGCCATTAATAGTATGGGTATAGATGGTACTTACGCTCATTTAATAATATCTGAAGAACCAGA
>JBCCLY010000607.1:0-3241 GCA_039026655.1 Cyanobacteria bacterium P01_C01_bin.38
AATTATCCCTTTTATTGAAACGCAAAGGTGCGCGGAGGTAAGCGCAAAGGTACGCGGAGGTAAGAGGATGTTTGAAAAGTATCCGGCGGTTAAAACCGCTACTACACAGGCAAAGTCCACCTCCGTGGACTGGTTGATTCTAAACCCGTGCAGACGGGTGCCGGTTTGTGTAGACGCGGTTTCAACCGCCAGTTCGAGCTTCTAAACAGGCAAAACCCGCCGTGGCAGCGGGTTAATAATTCAATAATTCGAGGTACATCCCATTCCAACCAGCTTGATGAGAAGAAAGTCGGTTTGAATGGGAAATTACTTGCGAGGTTGCTGCTTCCTGACTAAAGTTGACTGCAATTAATTTGTCTGATGCCATGATTAATTCAAAAACTCAATCCCATTTTTCTTAGCGGCTGAGACAATTTTATTGATGTCCACTTCGCTAGTCAAAGAAGTAATCTGTGATTTGTCTGTTAAGAGAGTACCTACTGCCGATAACATCCTGGGTAAAGCATCACTTTTACTTACTACTAAAACTTTTCCTTCTCCCGTGCCAATATGTTTAAAGCCAAAAGGAACACCGGAAGGAATGGAAACAATCTCACCTTCGGCTACTTTGGTATTTTGCTCTGGCTCGGAGAAATTAAACTCAAAGTCTCCTTTAATAATGTATATTTCTTCTGGAGCCTGAAGAACGTGTTTTCTTAATAGCAACCCTTCATATTTATCTGGCTGAGTAATTTCAGTTCGAGAGATAACTTGAGAAGTATTGCTATTAAAAGGTTTATAAGTATTAAAAGTTCTATAGGTAAATATTTCTTTTCCCACTGCTACAGTTTTACTATAGTTGGGATGAAAAACTAATATATTTTGAGAATTTAAGGCAGCGGCATTTGAAATTGGATAGATTGTAGCTGTAAAAAACACGAATAAAATAAACAAGATAGAAATTATTTTTTTCATTTTGAGTTTTGGTTGTGACATTGGTTAATAAGTACCCGTGCAAAATTAATTTAACATTTCGTTTGGATAGGGAATAGGGAACAGGAAACAGCGGAAATTGCGGTCTTGGGGGTTTCCCCCAGGAGCAAATTTCCAAGAGAGGGAACAGAATAAAAGCGGAAAACATTTTTTCTATCTAAAAATAATTGTTTATGCTAAACCACCGTTTGCACGAATATTTTGTCCGGTAATCCAGCGGGCATCATCGCTAGCTAAAAAAGCCACAATATCGGCAATATCTTCTACTTCGGCAATTCTTCCTAAAGCTGCCATGTCTCCAAATTTCTTGATTTGTTCTTCGGTTTTACCTTCGCGGAATAAAGGAGTATCCGTAGGACCGGGAGAGACGGTGTTAACAGTAATACCACGACTTCCAACTTCTTTGGATAACACTCGCGTCACTTGTTCTACTGCTCCCTTGGTGGCAACATATGCGCTGTAGGTAGGCAGCATCAGCGCTGTCGTAGTGCTAGAAATATTGATTATTCGTCCCCCTTTATTCATTTTTTTAACGGCTTGCTGACAGGCGGTTAGGAGTACCTTTGATATTGACGGCAACAATTTTATCAAAGTCTTCTTCGGTTATTTCTACTAAAGGTTTGTAGACGACGATGCCTGCACAGTTTACTAAAATATCTACCTGACCTAATTTATCTATAGTTTGGTTAAACTGACATCTTGCACCAGTGACAGAAACCCGGTTTCTTGTCGTGAAAATACTATTATCTCGTTGTCTAACCTACAAGAAACCGGGTTTCTTTGGGCTTGTTGCGAATGGTGCAAGATGTGAGATTAAAATATCTACCTGACCTAATTTATCTATAGTTTGGTTAAATAAACTTTCTAAATCGGCAACTTTGCTAACATCTGCCTGTAGGGAAATTGCGTTACCTCCTTGCTGCTTGATTTCTTCGACTGTTTGATTGGCTTTATCGGCACTATGGGAATAGTTGATAACTACCGTTGCACCATCCGAAGCTAATTTTGTGGCGATCGCCTTGCCGATTCCGCGAGATGAACCGGTGATAATTGCAACTTTGTTGTTTAGGTTTGTCATTGTTTTTATTTTGGCTTTGCTTTCACTGTTTCTCTATGAGTCATTGAGAAATAGGCTTCGCTAGAGTTTCCAAAGATTTAACCGAATACGTCCTTAAGTAGGTATGCAAAATTATTTGTGTCATTGCGTTAGCGGAGCGTGTCCGATAGGACATTGAGCCGCACCTTACTCTTCGAGAACCCCTCCGGGGAACAGGTGAATGCTTCGTTTCACTATCTCCCTCCGGGAGACGCTGCGCTAACGTTCCACTCGCAATGACAATGTGTAATTAATTCTGTTTAACTACTTACGCTTCGTTTCACTCCGTTCCCCTCGCAATTACCAATTACCAAGGCAATACTTCGCCGTTAGAATGCCAGAAGGTTCCGGTATTATCTATGTTCAATTCATCTATACGAGCTAACAATCCTTTGACGGATTCTTCGGTGGTAATTCCAGAAAAACCAGTCATGCGAGTTTTAACTAATCCTGGATGCAGAATTGCAACGGGAATTCCTTTTGATTTCAAGTCTTCAGATAAAGATTTACCAGCCATTGATAAAGCAACTTTTGACATTCGATAACCGTAGGAACCGCCAGAAGTATTGTCATCAATTGAACCCATACGGCTAGTCATTAAAACTATTTTGGAACCCGATTTTAAATTATTTAATAATGCTTGAGTTAATCTTAATGGCCCTACTGCATTTACTTCAAATTGTTTACGGATGCTGTCAAAATCTAAATTATCAAGGCTAACTCTTTCAATAATACCGGCATTATTGATTAAAACATCGAGCATTTTGCTGTCAAGTTTTTTAACTAATTTGCTAACTGAAGAGTCGGAAGTAATATCAACATCTGTTTCAACCTGTACGTCTAAATCTTTCAATTCATCCGACAGCGAACGACATACAGCGATTACATTATCGCCTTTTTGTTTAAGTTGACGACAATATTCTAAGCCGATACCTCGATTTGCACCCGTGACTAAATAAGTTGCCATTTTGATTTTACCTTGCTTACTGATTTAGACTATCAATTTTTGTGTATCTTATTAATTCTAGGTTGATGTAGATTCTTCAATCATTTGATCGGGACTCCAATAACCTTTCAAATTAATAATTTTTCCATCGCTATTAAAAGTGAAAATATTGATACCTTCAAAGCGGACTTGTTTGCCTTCTTTAGTTAATCCTTTTCCTGTCCAGC
>JBCCLY010000608.1:0-3220 GCA_039026655.1 Cyanobacteria bacterium P01_C01_bin.38
CATTTCATTTATTGTACCCTCAGATGAAAAAATAAGGGAGTTTTTGGAAGATTATTTTATCGATACATTGAAAGCTAAATCCAAGCTCAATAGATTAATGAGAGAGCCATTTTTCTCTGCTTTATTACGAGCAAAAAATACTCTTAAATCTGAAATTTATGTTCCCAATGTTAAAGAAATATCAATTGAGGAACTATGTCATTTCTATCCTAAGAGAGTTAAAAGTTTATTCGCTAAACTAGACCTGGAACGTCAAGGATTAAAAGCAGTAAAAACGGCGGTACAAAAGCAAAACTTCCCAGCGGCTTGCAAAGCTCTAATTGCCTATTACCAAAATATTGATAGTACTTGGATCGGTAATTTGAATAACAAGTATAGCACAAATTATCAAGTTAACATCGAGTCAATGCTCGATGATAAATTTACCTTTCAACTGGTAACAGGAGTTGTGCCACGTGATGATAATGGTTTACTTGACTGGTCTCATACTGGACCTACAAATGATAGAGAATGGGCGTGGTTTTTCAATCGCCATTATCACTTACTAGATTTATTTTTAGCCTATCAGAGAACAGGCAATCTAGAATACGTTCGTTTCATTAGCGACTTAGTGAAGGATTGGGTTATCTCAAGCCCCTCAAACAAAAGTCCTAAAACTTGGGCACAGTGGCGAGGTTTAGAAGTTGCTTACCGCATATTTCATTGGGGATCTATTTTTTATAATTTACAACAGGTTGATGCATTTACTCCTGTGGCTCGTATTTTAATGCTGTCAAGTATTCTCGACCACGCTTACTACCTAAGATATATGCATTCTTGGGGAGCAAACTGGATTTGTCGCGAAATGAACGCTTTAACAATGATAGCTTTATTTTGGCCAGAGTTTAAAGCTTCTGGGGAATGGTTCAATTATGCGAGTCAACGTCTGGAGTCCGAAATCAACCAACAAGTATATACTGATGGAGTTCATAAAGAACTTACCAGTCACTATCACTATATATCTCTCCAAGATTTTCAGCATTTTGCTAACTTACTTGAAGTTTCGGGTAATTTTGTAAGTCCGAAGTTTAAAGCTTCTTTAGAAAGAATGTGGAATTACCTTGCTTATTCTATGCGTCCAGATGGTTACGGTGTTCTTAATAATGACTCAGATCGCGACTATACACGAAGTCCAGTAGATGAAGCAGCAGTTGTTTATCAACGACCTGACTGGACTTACATCACGTCTAGTGGTAAAGTTGGCAATCGTCCCGATTCAGAACCAACTATTTTCTTCCCTTGGGCTGGTCAAGTGATTATGCGAAGTGGTTGGGATAAGTTAGCACATTGGGCTTTTTTTGATATTGGACCTTTGGGGATTTACTATCACGTCCATTATGATAAACTACATCTATCTGTTAGTGCCTATGGAAGGGACTTACTTGTAGATAGCGGTCGTTTCCGTTATGTACGAGATCGGTTTTGGCGATACTTCAGAGAATCTGCCGGTCATAACGTGATTTTAATCGACGGCAAAGGGCAAAAGACTGATGCTAAGCAATTGCACAAACCGATGAAAGATAATTGTGCGATCGCCTCAGACTTTGACTTTGCAAAAGGTACATATGACAAAGGCTTTACAGGTATTAAAGGTAAAGCTACTCACTCGCGAGCAGTGGTCTATCTTCGGGGTAAATACTGGATCGTAATTGACCATATCCATACAAATAAACCACGTAAGATTGAAGCATTATGGCACTTTCATCCCGATTGCACTGTCGTAATTAAAGGAAATTCAGTAGGTTCCATAGATGAGTCGGCAGGCAATCTAAAAATTCTCCCAGCAACAGAATTGTCTTGGAGAGTAAAATTGGTCAAAGGACAAGAATCGCCAGTTCAAGGTTGGTGGAGTCGTCAATACAATCATAAAACTCCTAATCCAACAGCAATTTACTCTACACAAATTCAAGAATCTACCACTTTCGCTTGGGTTTTATTCCCAAGCTTTGGACTAGGACCAAATTTAACTGTAAAGAAATTACCTTCTCCAAAAGGTTCGGTAATTTTAAGCATCACAATGCCAGATGGAAACGAAGATAAAATCGCCGTTCGCATGGTTGGAGATGAGGTAATTAGTATAGATGAAAACTTAAATCTTAATGGCGATTGCGCGATTATTTCGACTGACAAAAAACCGCTTGTTGCTAATGGTTACATTATTAATAAAATAGGCAATATTATTATGAAGCATAATCCCTAAGTCTACATAAATAATATTTTCATTAAAAGAGTATTTGTTTTTAAGAAATACTCAAACCTATGCTGAAAATTGATTTTTATTGATTGCAAAATTATAGTGGAGAACTTAATTATGAATTGGCTACTTAAATTGTCTCGCGGTAAAATTGTTAACTCTGAATATTTCTGGGGAAATTGGGTATTTAAAAATCCTGGTTGGTTTTTAATGTATGTTTTTGCTAGATTAAATACTACACGTTCTATCGCAATCTTTTTGCAAAAAATTTTCCGCAGTCAGCCCCATAAATTAAGTTATTTATCTCAAGAGAATAAAGCTTCATTATTTCCAAAGCTGGAAGTAGAGCAAGTAGTTAATTCTCTCAAAACAGATGGTTTTGCATTAGGAATAAATCTTCCTCAAAACACTGTACAAGAAATTTTGGATTTTGTTAGTAACATCGAATTTCGTCCAGAGCATGATGCATCTTTGAATGATAATTCTACAGAAGCTGTAAAAGAAGAAAAAGAAGAAGTTGAATATAAAAAAGATTATTCTAGAGCGCGTTATCCGGATGATTTTTTATTATGCCCTGCAATTCAACAATTGCTCAACGACCCAAAAATCTTAGAAATTGTTGCTCAATATTTAGGTAGCGAACCAAAACATGTAGGCTCTCGGCTATGGTGGACTTATGCTGGTTCAAAACCCTACGATTTAAGACACGCAGGTCAAACATTTCATTACGATATTGATGACTATTGTTCTCTGAGATTATTCTTTTATCTTACGGATGTCGATGAAAATTCTAGTCCTCATGTGATTGCTAAGGGCAGTCACATCAACAAAAAGTTTTTCGATAAGATGACTACATCTCGACAACGTACTGACGAGCATATTATCGATTATTATGGTAGCGAAAATGTTGTAACTATCTATGGAAAAGCTGGTACAGGTTTTGCTGAAGAACCCTTAATTTTTCATAGAGGAACATCTGCAAAAGAG
>JBCCLY010000609.1:0-3217 GCA_039026655.1 Cyanobacteria bacterium P01_C01_bin.38
TAAAATATTTCCCCTAACCCAACTTTAACTTATTCTTTAACTTATTTAAGAAAACTGCAAATCAACCATAATAATACAAAAGTTACTACAGTGGCAAACTGATTCGTTGTAAGACTAGCTGATTGTAATTGTTGTGCAAGCGCACTAGCAATAAGCCCTCCAACAATTAAACCGATTATCAAACCTATTAAAGTTAATAAAGCAGCTCTACCAAATCTACTTTCTTTACGATTCAGGAAATAAATACTGACTCCAACCCCAAGTACCAACATAAACTGTAAAACCACATCGTTTTCAGTTTTGTAAAACAAAGTGTTGGCACTTAAACCTAAATACCAAACTCCAGGTATAACTACGTCAAGGGTACTGGGTTTATCTACTATACGTTGCAGCCATGCGGGTGACTGATTTTGCGGAACGGGACTTACGTCGGGAGCTACCTGCTCTCTGCGCTCGGGAAAGCGAATGCGTTCGGGTACTTTGATTTTCCCTTCTTGACGCATTCGCAAGCGGTCCATCAATACAGCATCATAAGCAGCTTCAATCATTTCAAGACGCTGACTATCGCCATCGTGTTGTTCTACTAGGCGATCGCGTGTATCTTGAATTTCTTCAAAGCTAGCGTCTTCTGATACCCCAAGTTTTTCGTAGGGATTTTGGTCGCTCATAGGAGTTAATTACTGATAGCGAAGTCGGAGAAAGGCGTTCGTAAATAAAAACTATTTTATGATTTATTTTAGTAGAAACCAATATTAAAATATCGAGCCACTGCCGCAAATTTAATTTGAGTTTAGGTCATAGTCGTTTTTTTAGCTTATCTCCCGGTTTTATATACATAAAACAGCTTCCATATGCTAAATACTTCTTGCTTTTGTGAGAACCACGAAAACCCGCAATCGGGATTGGGGAAATACACAAAGCAAGATTTGCCAACAGACAAGTTTACAGCTGTTATGATGACTTGAATCAACATTTATATGCTTTTAACAGTCTCCGGCTTCCACTTTGGGGTAAAGCCCTACATAGATAAGGCGGCATACCTTGTCCGACAATTGTATCCAGGTACTTTAGACCGTGGATTGCGGACAAAATTCTAGCAACTTATCAAGCTAGTTAACTAGCTTATCATACCATTTTACGGCGATTAAATTAAGCGCTTATGGTCTTAACTTCAATTATAAGTAAGTGAGCTTGCGGCAAAACGCCGCACTTTTTGCGATGGCTGATGTCTAAAAGAAATAAGTTACAATTTCATAAAAATAGGGGCAGGCTTTGTTTAAGATACGATTATGCTACTTCCTATTAATAAGCTTAGCCTGGAGCGTTGCTTTTCCTTGCACCCTCCGTTATCTCACGGACATACGCAATAATAATTACTTGAACACTATAGCTTCATAGCCCTTTAACATTTTAATAGTATTACTAGGTAGCGATCTTGAAACATACTCAGAGTGAGTTCCCAAGTAATTTTCACGCAGGGTAACTTTAATATATCGCAATAACTCCGTGTATCCCCTCATGCCGTTGAGCAATTAGAGCTTTACTCTAGAATTTGAGATAAAAACACAAAAAGTAGACATCTTTTATGAAAAAATTAAAATTTGTGTTTTATTTAAAGCAGCGATATTTCTCCGGAGAAAAATTTGTTAGCTAACAGATGAACTTCTTTTCGTGCCGTTTAACCGCATATAGATTTAAAATTGATAGCGTTTAAGTTATTTGTAACTTGAAGTAGCTAAATTTCTAGTTTAATCTTCAAGTTATAGAGTTGGATGTTGGAATATCTATAATTGTTAGATATTCTCACCTGCCTCCATAAGAGCATTGCTGCTTTATACTCAGGGTTGCATAAAAGATAAAAATTATGTTCTCCGCTTACCGTTACGCATCGACATTACAAAACGTATGTCGAATGGGATAACGTATTACGAGAGCTTTAGCATTGTAGATTATTTTTGCCCAAACCGTGGATATCCGCGCTTAAAAACGCAATCCGCTTGTAAATCCTATAATTTTTTTTGTAAAGTGATGGTCATGGCTCCCACCGCCAAGATTCTTGTAGTTGACGACGATCCTGCCGTTAGGAATTTAATCCAACGCTTCTTGATGAAACAAAGCTATCAAGTGGAAGCTGCCGAAGATGGCAAAACCGCTTTAGCTTTATTCGAGCAATTTAATCCAGATTTGGTAATATTAGACGTTAATTTACCAGATGTAATTGGATTTAACCTTTGCCAAGAAATGCAGAGTCGTAATGGTGTTTTTGTTTTAATGCTGACTAGTCGTGCCGACGAAGCCGATAAAATTCGCGGCTTCTCTAAAGGTGCTGACGACTACTTAACTAAACCCTTCGGTTTAGGAGAGTTAGAAGTCAGAGTTGCAGCCATTCTGCGCCGTCAGCGCGTTGTTACTACAGCGGAACAAAAACGTCTGGTTTTTGAAAAGTTGATGATAGATCCCGTCCGAAGAGAAGTTTCGCTTAATAACCTACCAGTTCCTTTGACTGCTTTAGAATTTGATTTATTACATTTCTTAGCCAGTCACCCCGGCAGAGTTTGGCGACGTGCCGAACTTATCCAAGAGGTATGGGATTATGAGTATGTTGGCGACCAAAGGGTTGTAGATGTACATATAGGCCAAATTCGTAAAAAGATTGAAGCTGATGCTGCCCAGCCTGCTTTAATTCAAACTGTACGCGGCGTTGGCTACAAATTTGAATGTCCGGCTCCAGCCCCGCAACCTGAGAAAGTTTAGTACTACGGGAGGTTAAACCTCCTCCTACGCATTCTCAGTTTGTATTAAGTATGTTTCGCTCTTCTTCGACTTCATAATATACAAAGCTGTACGCTTTTTTATGAATGCTGATGCTTCAAACTTTAATTTAAATGTCAGAATATCCTGACATAATTTATGAAGTTTAAATACTAAATTTATTAATTGATGGATTTTGATAATTTTTTTGTCTGAAGATTAATATAAACTATAAGGTCTAATAATAAAATTTTCTTTGAGTAAAATATTTATTAGATTTGAAAACTCTATTTATTGATAAACCCGGTTTTTTTCAAACCGGGTTTTTGTTATTACCAATAAGTTGTAGCTAATTGGATTAAAGAGGGGCAAGTTTTCCGATCTAAAAATTTGATCGAAAAACAAGCAAAAACTGGCTCGGTTGGGAGGAAGTACATCTTTTATAGCACTGCCGTACATACTCTAA
>JBCCLY010000610.1:0-3217 GCA_039026655.1 Cyanobacteria bacterium P01_C01_bin.38
ACCTTTTTAGAACTAGCTTGACGACGCTTGCGAATATAACCGGGAGTAGCTAAATTATGCTGCCCGTAAAATTCCTTATCAGTGACAACAACTAATCTAAAAGTGGGTAAAATAAAACCTTCTAACTCAGCCAGCCCAGAATATTTTACAGCAACCGGAACATGACTAGTCAACGAGCGATCGATAGCTTGATAATCGCGGGGATTAGGAATAAACTGAGCCGGACAATCGTGTTCTTGTAAAAGAGAAACCGAACGACTTGGTTGAGCCGAAACCAACCAAATATTAAAATTGCGGTCGCGCTCCTCCCTTAAAGTCTGTGCCAACTTAGCAAAAGCATGAGGATTCACCGGAATCGCACGAGCCGCCAAATTAACAGCATCATCACCTTCCTCAGAAATCTCCGACAAATACAAACTTTCAAATTTTTCTAAATCTGTCAGACAATCTTCCCAAAAGCGGTGAATTTTTGGTAGTTGGTAGTTGGTAGTTGGTAGTTGGTAGTTGGTAGTTGGTAATTGGGAATTGCTATCTCCCCCCTCTACCCCCTCTACCCCCTCTACCCCCTCTCCCTCTTCTCCTTCCCCGCGCCACTGCTCCTCAGCATTCTCCACCCACAACAAACTATGAGCAAGACACTGCTCAACTTCATCAACGGCAATAACCGTATTTTCTGGTAAATAATCTAATAAAGAAGCGGGATTTTCGTAAGCTAATCCTAAAAATCTGCGGGTACCTTCTAATAACTGTCCGGATTCTAACTGTTCTTTTTCTTCTGGTGAAAGATAATTTTCTACAGACGCTGCAAACTGCTCGTCTGCCATTAATATAGGAGCAAAACTAGTGGGAGTAAGAATTATTTGATCGATTTTATCTAAAGCAGAACGTTGAGTGGACGGATCGAATTCGCGAATTTGCTCGATTTCGTCACCAAACCAATCCAAACGTACCGGCAATTCCGAAGATACGGGAAATACGTCTAAAATATCTCCTCGACGGCTCCAAGTACCTTCCATTTCTACTAAAGGAACTCTTTCGTATCCCAAAGCAGCCATTTTTTTTGCAAAGGTACCCAGATTAAATTCCATTCCCTTGGCAATATTTAAACAAAAAGGCTTGAATGCTTCTGGTGGTGGTAAATGGGGTTGTAAAGCTGCTTGAGTTGCAATTACAGCTACATTAGAAGAATTTCCCGATTCAGGAGACAGTTTAATTAAATCGGCGAGAACCTGCATTTGTCCCCAAGTCATTTCGGTTTCAGGATCGAAAGGTTCGTAAGGGGAAGCTTCAGAAGTAGGATAAAAATGTATAGTATTCCATCCCATAGCTTCTAATTGCGTAGTCCAACGTCCGGCTTCTTCCAAAGTAGCGCAGACTACCAGTAAGTTCCGTTCCGAACTATTTGCTAATGCCGAAGCAACCAAACCTTTTGGTAAACGTGGAATTCCATTTAACTGTAATGTCGAAAGAGTTTTTAATTTAGAAAGTAGTTCGGTGGTGAGAGGGGAACGCCCCAAAGCACGCACTATGGAAGAAAAAGCCATGACTTTATAATTGCTAATATGTCGCTGTCGCCTGAAGGGCTATGTAAAAAGGTAACTAAATTTAGTTTGACTCAAAAAGAGTAAACGAACTTGATTTGCTCCCCACAACAGACCTTTACCTCGAATTATTGAGGTATAAGCGCCGGAATTTATCCTTTTTCTAAAATACAGGCAACAAGTCTGTTTAATGAATGCCTTCTTTTACTATTTTAGAAGCGTCAACGGTAAATTTTGCTCATAACTATTTTTTAAGCGTAAAATTACCACACCAGCTTTGGGCTACTATACGGATATTGTGTTCTGGATTCGGCAATAAATTTCAATGAGATATTAAATTTTATGTATTTAGAGTCTTTTATTAGTACGCTCTTGATGCTAAATACTTAAAAACCATAACCGTGCATAACTAGCCGAAAAAGAACGGCAATTAAAAGATGTCCCTCAATGTTGAGTTACTGATTATTTTTTTATTAATTTTCGCTAATGCCATGTTTGTCATGTCGGAGTTAGCGATAATTTCCGCTCGTAAAGTCCGCTTACAGCAGCTTGCTAATCAAGGAAACACCAGAGCCAAAGCCGCTTTTGAATTAGCTTCCTCTCCCACGGAATTTTTAGGTACCCTTCAAGTAGGCATAACTTTAGTTACAATCGTCGCCGGTGCCTACGGAGAACAGATTATTTTCAACAGAATATATCCATTTTTAGATTTTATTCCTTTATATCAAGTTCAAGTAGCTCACAGTATATCAGTATTAATAATTACGTTTTTAGCAATTATTTTGGGCGTATTAGTACCCAAGCGTTTGGCATTAAATCACCCAGAGTTAATTGCTTCTGTTGTTGCTTTACCGATAAAAAGCTTAGTAAAAATTGCTTATCCGATTGTTTTTGTATTAAGTCTTTTTACAGATACAATAGTACGAATATTAGGAATTAAACCTTCCACCGAACCGCAGATTACGGAAGAAGAAATCAAAGTATTAATCGAGCAAGGAACCGAAGAAGGAACCTTTGAAGAAGTAGAGCAGGATATGGTAGAGCGGGTTTTTCGTTTAGGCGATCGCCCGGTAAGTTCGTTCATGACACCACGTCCGGAAGTGATATGGTTAGATTTAGCAGATAGTATTTCTCAAAATCGCGAAAAAATAATTGAAAATGGTTATTCGCGCTATCCCGTATGTCAGGAAGGGATAGATAATATATTAGGAATTATTCCGGTAACAAACTTATTAGCTCGCAGTTTTAGCGGAGAGCAGATTGATTTAACGGTAGGATTACGAGAGCCGATATTTGTACCTGAAAGCACCCGTGGGTTAAAAGTTTTAGAGTTATTTAAGCAAACTGTCAACCATGTAGCCTTAGTGGTAGATGACTACGGAGTAATTCAGGGATTAGTAACTTTGAACGACATATTAATTGAAATAGTCGGTGATGTTCCCAACGATGAAGAAGAAGAAGCTCAAGCAGTAAAAAGAGACGATGGTTCATGGTTACTAGATGGGATGTTAACGATGGATGAATTTTTTGAACTTTTCGACATGGAAGAAGAAATAAAATCCCATTCTCGCGACAGCTATCAAACTTTAGGTGGTTTAGTAATGACTCATTTAGGTCGTATTCCCGCAGCTACAGATAGCTTTGAATGGAAAGATATGCGTTTTGAAGTCATGAAT
>JBCCLY010000611.1:0-3199 GCA_039026655.1 Cyanobacteria bacterium P01_C01_bin.38
CCAACCAAATCTCTTCTATTCCTTGTGACCACAACCAGCTTTCAGCAACCTGCATTAATGTCCTTCCAACTCCTTGACCTTCAAAATCAGGTAAGATAAACATCCCAAGTATTGTTTTTTCTGTAGCGTTCGCTATTGAGAAACCAATCGACCTATTTTCAATTTCAGCAATCCAGGCACAACAGTCTGTTGTTAGCATTTTGGCAACGGACTCTGGAGTGATGCCAAGTTCGGCAATCTCTTCGCGAGATTGATGATTTTCGACGACACTAGTTCTAATATTAAAGAGCGTTTCAATATCTTCTTTTTGAGCAATTCGGATATTCATGCTTTACTGTCATTTATGCTTATTATTCCTCAAATTAAGACTTAATAAACTACATCTAATGTTTGAACCAGTAGTTTAATAGAGAAATATTTTCTAGAAAAGTTAGGTAGAAAACAACTAAACTTCGGTTTTCACCTTGTTGACGTAATTTATATTTTAATTATATCCTCCTTAATTTTTAGAAGATGATCTTTACATTTTTTCTTTTAACGTTTGAGCTAGAGAAATTATTTCAGTCAATACGTGGATGAAATTGTAAACAAATGTTTCAATCCCCTTGAAGTTAACGTTACGTCACCCCTTATATTGATGAATATCTAAGAAAGCGAAACGAAGACATCATGTACAGCATTGGAGAATACGCTAAAATTGCTCAGGTTTCTAAGCGATTGTTGCGCTATTACGATGAAATCGGTTTGTTTCAACCAATTCAAATCGATTCTGAAAGCGGACATCGTTACTATAGCGCGAGTCAATTATCAGAACTTAATCGCATTCTGGCATTAAAAGATTTAGGAATATCGCTAAATCAGATTCAAAGGTTTGTCCGCGATGATATTTCTGCTACAGAAATTCAAGGGATGTTATCACTCAAAAAAGCGGAGTTGGAACAGCAGGTGTTGTCAGAACTACAACGCCTACGGACTATTGAAACCCGCCTCAAGCAAATTCAAGAACGAGATAGTTTAGTAAAGGATGTAATCGTCAAAGATGTCCCCCAACAAAGACTAATCGGACTACGCAAAGTCTTACCCACAAATGAATCAGGAGAAGAACTGTTTGGGTCTTTGCTCAATGCTCTTCCTGGAGATAATAATAGCACCTATGGAGCGATGACCATTGTTGTGCATGGGGATGGATTAACGAGCGATCGCACCGATGTTGAAGCAGGACGGTTGCTGCATAAAACTAATCATGCTCCCATAACTACCTATGACGGTCTGACCCTAGATACGCGGTCGCTACCCTCAGCAACAATGGCAACCTTAATTCCGCCAACAGACTGCTGTGCCAGACTTTTGGGACACAACGCGATTGGTGAATGGGTTGAAGCCAATCATTATGCTTTTGCGGGTCCTGTGCGGTTAGTTTTTCTGGAATTACCCAAACATCCAGGGGATTTAGACTATGTAGCGGAAATTCAATTCCCCATTTGCAAGCGAGAAGTAGACCTTAACTTGCTGTCTACAAACTAGCAGTATTATCAGAAAAAACTAAAAATTATCAAAGCAATGGAATGGACAATTGGATGGTGGAGATTCTCCCTTCAAAGAATTTATCCTACAGTGGGGCAACTGTCTCAAACCTATGATGAGGCTGCTTTTGAGTGGCATCAGCATCTTCGTCTTCTCGGATATTGCCATGCCTATGAGAAGCTGTGGGAATCGCTCAAAGATGCTGATATTCTACATCGCTGGCAAGACAATTTGACGATTTGTGATTGTGGAATTGGTACCGCAGCATTTAGCCTTGCATTTGCTCAAACTATCAATCCGAAAACGCA
This sequence comes from Cyanobacteria bacterium P01_C01_bin.38, assembly GCA_039026655.1. Taxonomy (GTDB): domain Bacteria; phylum Cyanobacteriota; class Cyanobacteriia; order Cyanobacteriales; family Nostocaceae; genus Rivularia. The sequence goes on from JBCCLY010000611.1 coordinate 1,833, forward strand.
CATTACTGGAGTTGATATTTCGTCTGGGATGCTTAAAATTGCCAATCGAAAACTAAGTCAAGCAAATATTAATCATCGAATCTGTCAAAGTGATATGAGGAGATTACCATTTGCAAACGAATGCTTCGATGGTGTCATCAGTGCCCATATGCTCGAACACTTGCCTAATCCAGAACAGGGGTTGAAGGAAATAGTCAGAGTTTTACGTCCGGGGGCACCATTAATCCTTGCTGTTACTCAGTCTAATTTAATCGGCAGGTTGATTCAGTGGCGTTGGGGCAATCGTTGTTTTTCTCAAAAAGAACTTTCAGAACTGATGTATAAAGCAGGACTCATCAATCTACAGTTTTTTTCCTTTCCAATGGGATTAACTCACCTCACGAGCTTTGTTTGTATCGGATTTAAAAGCTCAATGTAACAGGAAATAATACTTATATGAACAGGCAAATACAAGATTCTGCTCACAAAATGAATCTTAATAAAGAAATGACGGATACCCAGAGGAGAATACTACTTTCAGTAATGTGGATTTTCGTGCTTTTAAATGTAGTCTATGCTGACATCCTCAGAATGTTACTACCTGGGTACTTAGAATCTTTGAAGCAAACCAGCCAGGAACTTTCAGACACTAGCTTACTATTGTTTGCAGTATTAATGGAAATAGCGATATCGATGGTTTTACTTTCTCAATTATTAAATTATCAAGCAATTCGCTGGACGCATTTTATCGCGGTTCCTCTTACCATTTTGGGGGTCATAGCTCCTTTATTAATGCCAACATTTGGAGATGGTACACCGCTTTTTTATATCTTTTTTGCATCATTAGAAGTTGTAATGATGTTAGTAATTATCTGGTATGTATGGAAATGGTTCAAACCACAGAGCAGATAACGATGCATAGAGTTGCAGTATTTGGTAATGCTGGCGGCGGCAAATCGACACTCAGCAAACGTTTAGCCGAAATAACTGGATTGCCTTTAATACCGCTCGATTTGATGCAATATAGACCGGGCGGTGAGGAAGTGCCCCATGCTGAGTTCAAAGCGGCTCATGATGCTCTCTTGCAACAGGATCGATGGATAGTTGATGGATTTGGGTCGCTAGATACGGTGTGGGAGCGGCTAGATGCAGCCGATACCCTTGTCTATCTCGATATGCCCGTATTGCAACATTACTGGTGGGTGACTAAGCGATTTATCAAAAGTATGTGGGTGCTACCGGAAGGTTGGCCGGAAAATAGCCCTTTACTTAAAAGCACGCTGAACTCCTATTACACGGTTTGGCTGTGTCATCAAAAACTAACGCCTAAGTACCGCATCTATGTGAAGGCTGCTAAAGCAACGAAGCAGGTTTACCATTTGCGATCG
>JBCCLY010000612.1:0-3182 GCA_039026655.1 Cyanobacteria bacterium P01_C01_bin.38
ATAAACTAACAATTTTCTTCACCGGGAATATCTTGGATTTCTTCAAGTAACATAACGCTCATATAATTTGTTGCGAATGTCGAGAATATTAATAGACTAATTCCAGAAATTAAGGTAGTAAACATGATGTTTGGGAATTGGGGATTGGGGATTGGGGATTGGGAATTGGTAGTTGGTAGTTGGCAGTTGAGAACAGTTAAAGTAGTGCGAGCATCTTGCTCGCTAGCTAACACCAGGGAGCAAGATGCTTCGGCTACTACAAATTGCTATAAATAAAATGCCATATAAAGGCTAATTAATTGAAATAAGTAAGTCGGCAGAAAAAAAACAGAACTATGTAACAAAATGTAAATTAGGCTTAAACCCTTATTCCTACTGCCTACTGCCTACTGCCTACTGCCTACTGCCTAGCCCTAATTACAATTTTCAACGCCAACCTACTTACTTATATTTTTGTCATATTGCCGATTAACGTAGCTTGTTTGTCAAAAAGATTTTTTTATTTCTGCTTTATAGCAAATACACTATTAAATTAAGCTATAAAGTTTGTAAATATATCAATTTTGAGAATCTAACCAATCAAAAATTTTTTCTAACTGCTCTATATCAACTAAACCATACTGCCAAAGTAGCATTGGTAGCGGCCCTTTATTTAATCTGCTTTTTCGCACTGCTACAGCAATATCACAATTAGTTAGTAAAAGCTCCTTTTTTAAGAATTTGATAAATTTAGTATCGCTGTGAGGTATTAGCATGATAAAACAACAAACCTCTATAATTAATAGGAAACACGGCTTAGTTTAACTGACTATTTTTATCGTAAATGGAAACCTTGTTACCTACCTTTTATATCTCAGGAAACCTTCATCGCTAAACTTGGTTTTCCCCGATTGTTTATATTTTATGTCACGGTATAAACCAGGTAGGTAAAAAGTAACTAAAAATGCCAACATCTTTCTAGCCAATTGATTAATGACCTGCGAGATGCTGTAAATTGAATCACGGTAGAATGAAGCAGAATTGCCGCAATCCAATTACTAATTTGTACTTGCAACGAACCATCCTCGCTACAACAACAAGGAATATCTAACTCTTGCAAGCGATGGTAGATTTGCCAGCGTTGATGATAGGGAATTTGGACTTTTTGATGCAGAACATTAAAACCATCAGGCGGTAACATTATCAACCTTCCTTAGTTAAAAGTTCTTTTAATGGTGCATCAATACTCTGGTTTTGGCTAATCGTTTGCAACTGCTCTTCTAGTTGTTCTACCCGTTGCACCAACGAGCAAATTACGGTAGCCTCTAAATCTGGAAGTTTTCCATGTTCTAAAGGTGAAAGATTAACATCCTGTTTGCGAGAAACCGGATGCCCTGGTATTCCCACAACCGTAGAGCCTGAAGAAATATCTTGCAAAACAACCGAACCCGCTCCGACACGAACGCGATCGCCAATTTGAATATTGCCCAAAACCGAAGCACCAGTACCGACGACAACGTTTTTACCGATAGTCGGATGGCGTTTCCCCGATTCTTTACCAGTGCCGCCGAGAGTAACACCTTGATAAATTAGCGTGTAGTCTCCGACGATAGCGGTTTCACCAATGACTACTCCCATACCGTGATCTATAAATACACCTTTGCCAATTTGTGCGGCAGGGTGAATTTCAATCCCACTGATAAATCGTCCGAAGTGCGAAATCAACCGGGGAATCAAATCAATTTTGCGATGGTATAACCAATGGGCTAGACGATGCAAACATAAAGCATGAAATCCTGGATAGCAGAACAAAACTTCTAACCAGTTACGTGCTGCTGGATCTCGCTCGAAAATAATCCGAAAATCATGGCGTAGAAGCTTTATAAAATTTGCTTTACTATGATTTTCGTCTACAGAGGTGTTTGCACCATCTGCGCTTTGTACGAATTGATTACTGATATGTCGATCCGATTCTGGCATCGGTAATATCTAAATTATTTAAGCTATGTGCTATTTTCTGCTTATATCAGATGACATTTTTAATACTAGTTGTACAAGTCTGGATTAAATTTATTGAATTTTATTAATTTTGTACTCATCAGCTTCTAAACCTTATTATGAAATAACTTCAATATTTCTATAGGGGTATGGGGACTAGTATTTATAGGTATATGGTTCTAGTATTTATTAGGTAGAGGTTTCATTATTGTTGTACTCATAGGTAAAGCATTGAACAACAACGGTTTGAAGCGGTTTATATTAAAAAAAATCACTAAAAAGTAATTATGAAAATGTACTCAAAAATATGAAATATCAAGTTAATAAAGCACTATTTTGTATATGCAGTTACAGTCTGATTGTATTGCGAAGAATACAAGAGCAAACCACTTATTTAGATTTTATTTAGATTTTGTTTATCTTTAACAAAACTAGCTTTATAGTAGGTTGGGTTAAAGGCATACAAATAATAAGTAGGTGAAGTGAAAAGTTCATAAACGCCTTTAACCCAACACTAATTTTAAAAGGTTTGTAGTAAGGACTTTAGTCCCCTAGAGCGATAAATCGCCAACTACAAACCCTTCAATTTTTGGTTTTCATTCATGATGTTGGGTTAAAGACGCTTCGATCAATTATTATTTTCTTTGAGCATGGTAAGTGCGTCTTTAACCCAACCTACTAACTACTCCCTACTCCCTACTCCCTACTCCCTAATACGAATCACAATCTTACCTTTGGCTCTCTCGCTCTCACTATATATATGAGCGGCTGCTAATTCTTGCAAAGGATAGGTGCAGTCAATAACCACCCGTAGTTTACCAAGCAAAATTAACTCGTTGAGATAAACCAAGTCGCCAGTGTTGGGTTGAGCAAGAATAAATTTAGCTTTTTGATTTCCAAAGAAACTTGTTAAACCAATAGATATCATATTTTGTAAATTCGGCAGGGTTGTAACGTAGATACCGTTGGGTTTGAGGACTTTTTTACAGTTATCAAAAGTCTGTTTACCAACTGCATCAAAAACAATATCGTACTGAACTTGATTTTTAGTGAAATCTTGCTGGGTGTAGTCGATAAGAGAATCTGCTCCCAACGACTTGACAAAATCTAGGTTTTTACTACTGCAAACTCCAGTAACTTCTGCCTCCAAGGCTTTGGCAATCTGAACAGCAAAAATGCCCACTCCCCCAGAAGCTCCATTAATA
>JBCCLY010000613.1:0-3178 GCA_039026655.1 Cyanobacteria bacterium P01_C01_bin.38
ACGGCGATATTACCCCAATTGTTTTTGAATTATCCTCGCCGTCAGCAATATAGGAGGTAAGGAAGGCTTCTATGGCATCAATCTCTTCTGGGTTGGTGTGATTTACGTGGCTTCCTTCAACGTGGTAAGCCAGTAGGTGTGGAGGTTGTGTAGAACCATCGTAATTTGAAAGGATTTGTAAACCACCAGGATAGTTAGGGCTGCAAAATTGGATAATGGGCGCAGCACAGCGGTAGTGATTCCTTAAAACAATTCCGGTTCCTAAGTCTCCTTCCGTGCCATTAGCGCCAGCAGCGCGATGATAAGCAGTAGCGGTGTATTTGGCTGTGGGGGCATAACGATAATAATCTTCATTGGTCATCCCTTGTTCCAGAAAGGCGGTTTTGAGGTACTGTTTGATGGTGTCGTCGCACAGGTTTATAATTGGCTCAATTTGTTTTGGGTCGCCTGCTACGACTGCTTGTTTGGAACGAACCAGTAAGGGGAATAGTTGATGTATTAAAGTGGTTCCTGCTTCATCTGCTAATGCGAGCGCAATGCTATTGGAATGAAGGATTGGTAGCATATTGCGTACCGATTGTAGGCTGGAGCTAATAACAGGGAAAATTAAACTTAAGTGACTGTAGATATAATAGGATTCCGCTTCTAGTTTGAGCAATGCATCTCCGTCTCCCGTTAAGGCGCTTCCGTAGGTTTCTACTGCCTGCATAACTTTATCTTTACGTCGGAGTGTTTCTTGTCGAAGGAACTCAAAAGCGCGTTGAAATAGCTGTACCTGCTGTGAATGGTAGCCACGGTAGAAGCGGCTGTAAAAGTCTTCGTCTGGATAGCTATCAAGTTGCGTTTGCAGTTGTTGGTGATGATTTTGTTTTGACTCTAATTGCTGGTTTAGCTTTGTCAGTTGCGTTTGAATTTCAGCTACTTTTGGATTAATATTCTGCCATTGTTGCGAAGAATCCAGTTTTTGATTAACTTCCGTCTGGGATGCAGCTAAACCTTCTCGCGAGAGGGGTAGCTGGAAAGGATGCGCTGTTGCCAAGGTATTTAATACAGCAGCGTTTACGCGATTCGCCAGACGCTTAAAAACTAGTTTATCGGTAGTAAAATTAATCCAGTCAAAAGCGCGTTTGGTTATGGAGTCGGATTCTTTTGGTAATTCCCGTTCTGCCTTTTGCAATCCTTCTTTAATTTGTTGATAGGCATCTATTGGGAAATCGGCATAATCTCCCAAGTTTGATAGCTGCTCGCTTATTACTTGTAACTCCTCATGAATAGCAGCAATTTCGTTATTGAGAGATTGAATTTGGGCATCTAGTTGTAATAGCTGTTCAGCCGACGCAACTTGTTGGCTTGAGTTAAAACAGTCTTGCTCTATCAGTTGTTGGATTTCGTTTTCTACTGATAATAAATCAAGTTTGGCTTGTTCCCATGTCTCCTGGTTAAATTCAGTAGCTCGCAACCAATCTTGTGCAAGTTGTAGTTTTGGAAGTGTCGAACGTTTGATAACTCCTTGACTACCACCATCTAAATAAAAGTGTTTGGTGGGGAATTTCTCCAAAAATCTTTCCTGGAATTTTTGAATAGCACTGTTGTTGGTGCTGGCAAATAACGTTAGATTGCTCGCATCTTCTCCCCCACGAACAATTCGGAGCGCTCTTTTTACGACTTGCTGCGCTACTAAATGCAAGAATAATTCAGTTTTCCCCGTCCCCGGTGGTCCGTGAACGGCAGTTATGGGATTATGTTGGGCGTGTTTGAGTGCTGTTGCTTGAAATGAATCGGGTGCGTGAGAAGGAAACGCTCCCCAAAACATAGTTTCATGTTCTGGTGGCTTGGGCGAATTACAGATGTACTCTACAGCGGGATGATTATCAACCAGCCATTTACAATCATCTGGTGTATCGAATCGTTGCTTTAATATGTCTCGCAGGTCTTGTTTTAATTGAGCGTTGTACGGCACAAAGTCGCAGCGCAGTAAATAAGGTTGTCGGAAAGATTTGTATCTACCTTCTGGTAAGTCCACCTGGTCGATAAAGTCATGCAGGCTGGGGAATTTTCTTTTAAATGTATCTTCTAAAAATTTAAATATGCCTTCTGTGACTATCAAAGATTCGGCAACTTCTTCTTCTAAGCCGTAGAGTCGCATTAAATTTACAATTACTGGTTGAAACTCGTATTCAGTCAAATCCCAGCCAGTTTTGCGATATCTACCTCGAAATATTTTTGAAATATCAATGGTGAAGAGTGGTAGATATTTCAGCTTCTGTTCTCTTCCTCTCCCCTGAACTAAATATATTTGCGGGAAAGCAGCAGCTATTTGGAATTCGTTGGGTTTATCTCGGTTAATTGCGGCTTGTTGCTGTTGCTGGAGTTGTTTGAAGAGTTCGTTAGTCAGCAACAGTTTATTGCCGACAAGTCTAACATTATCATTGAAGACCTTTGGAAAGCTTTCCGACCCTCGTTCTACTTCTGCTTGAGTCAGTTCTTCCAACCTAATGTATGACAACCAGGCTTGTACGATTTGAATAAGTTTTTCTGACTCTAGCATGGGAACTCCATGAAGTTATTAGCTGAACCTGAATCTAACTTAATATTTTTCCTTGCTTCTTGCCAATCAACGGGGAATACTTGATAGTCGTTTATATCTGATGTAATGCCTTTAATCATCACCCGAATCTATAAACAAAGACGGATAATCTCTATAACCACTAACTACACGTAAAATTTCAATTCCACTATCTGTAACTCGGTAAAAAATAATGTAATCATTCAAAGATATACCCCGCAGATAATCCTTAATATCTGAATAACTACGTCCCATGTTGGGAAAAGTAGCAAGATATCTACATTTTTTATTAAACTCATCAATAAAACGCTCCCCAGCTTCAATATTACGACTCGCAAAATAATCAATAATTTCTTCTAAATCGTTATTTGCTTCTGGGGAGATAATGTGTTGTTTCATGATTGATTTTCTCTAGCCTTACGTAGCTTTTCTCGCAGTCGCTCAACTACAACTTCCCCATCAATACCTTCCCCTCTTTCTAATTGCTCAACAGCAACTTCTACTTTTTGACGGGTTTCTTCAACCCAATTTTGATAGCCTTTTTCCCACTCCTCTAACAGTTTCAATGCTTTGCTAATAACTTCTTCTGGGTTTTCATATTTACCTCTAGCA
>JBCCLY010000614.1:0-3173 GCA_039026655.1 Cyanobacteria bacterium P01_C01_bin.38
CTGTCAAGCTGCACCATTTTTACTACGTTTGATTACCTTCGCGGGTACTCCAACTGCTATGGAATCAGGAGGAATATTTTTAGTTACAACAGCCCCAGCGCCAATTACACTTCCTCTACCAATAGTTACTCCATCTAATATGCGAACTCCGCTACCTATCCAACAGTTATCCTCAATTTCTATTCCTTCGCGGCTTAATCCATAATCTCTATGATTGTTAGCGTAGAGACTTGAGTGTGAAGCAATTAGGCAGTTTTTACCAATTTTGATATTACCAGGGCCAGCCATACATACATAAGGTCCAAGGTAAGAATTATCGCCAATTTCAATCCAGCAATCGGAACCCGCAGCCCGAATATCGACACCGCGATCTAAACAAACTCGATTACCGAGATATATAAAACTGTTGAAATCTCGAATTTCTAAGCGAGTATCCCGAAGAATTTGGACATTATTGCCAAACTCCATCGCGCTAGCTCCAAGAAGTTCTACACCTTGAAAAATACTTACTTTTTTACCCGTATGTGCCAATGTTAAAGGATATATCAGCTTTCGCAATAAGCTTCCAAATGGGTGAGGAATACATCCGATAAGATTAAAAGCAAGTAGTTCTAGAATACGGGAATAATTTGTTGGTGGTTTTGTATAAGCCCAGCCAACATCAATTTCTGTAAATGTCGTCATTTGTAAATTTAAACATATAAATATAGGTTGCTTTTTCCAGAACTAGATAATTGTATTGAACTGGAGTGGTTGTTTGTAGAAGTTAATTTATTCTTTCATAAGTAGGTTGGCGTTGAAAATTGTAACTATGACGAGGGAGTAGGGAGTAGGGAGTAGGGAGTAGGGAGTAGGCACTAAAAGCAAGGGTTTAATAGTAATTTACCGTCGGGTGACATAGTTCAGTTTATTTATGCCGACTTTCATATCTGTTTATTTATTAATATAATGATTGCAAGTTAGGTATATTTTTATCAATCGAATATTGATAACTTTCTTCATTTCCGAGTGTGGAACTTAGCTCTGTTATTAATTCTTGAATATACTTTCTATTGTTGTGTTTTTCGCATACGAACTCGTAACCTAATTGAGCTTGATTTCTAGCCAGTTCGGGATTATTTAACAGTCTTTCGATTGCTTGTTTTAGCTCGACATAATCGCCAGTTTTTACACCAGTCACACTACCTGAATCAATTAATTGATTGATGATTCCAGGTTTCGGGGAACGGGTAATTATCACAGGTTTTTTACAAGCCATTGCTTCAAACAAAGTACTAAGTCCTGCTTGATAATTATTTTCTAATAAAGGTAAAACTACTATATCGGCATCGCGGTAAAGCTGCACTAGATCGCACCATTCATAAAACCTGCAAGACATATTTTTTGGCATAATTTCTGGGAAGGTTCTTTTAGATGCAGTTCTATTAGGTGAAAAAGCACAAATTTTGACATCTACATTTAGGTCTTGAGTTGCATTAGCCAGAGTGTTATAATCACGTTTTTCTATGCCGCCACTGGCAATTAAAGGACGTGCCTTTTGTATTTCTGATGATGTTGAATTTGGAGTAAAGAAAGAAATATCTGTGGATGGATGGGAAGCAATTTGAAAAATACGATGTTCGGGTAAATTCAAATAGTTACGCAGGAATTTAGTTTGAGAAATTGTACCGGTTACAAATAGATCGATAGAATTTTTAACTTTAAATAAGTTCAAAGCTAAAAACCCTTTCGGTCGATTAATATTATGAAAAAGTACGGCTATTTTAGGTCGTTTCTGTTTTTTATGGCATAGAGTAGCAATAGGAATACCTAAATGTTCGCCATCGCAGTATATAACATCTTCATCGTTGAGTTGTTCGGATAATTGACGTGCTAAAGCCCAATGTTCTGGGAATCCAATAACCTTTGCCAATTTTCTATCTTCCGGTAAGATTTCTAAATTAATTGGCTGATGTATTTTAGCTTTGAGAATTTGACTCATTTCCCACATTACGTGAGCGGGGTGTTTTCCTAATTTAACCTGTGAGGCAATAGTTTCAATATCCTGTGTCGTATTTAAAGCAATGTGATAGTTCATTTTTCTGGCTGGTTGATAATTGGAATAACTGAGTAGAGGCGGAAATTGACTTGATTTTCATTGCGCTATATTAATTCAGACGAAAGGCTAAAAACAGAACTAATATTAGTAAAAATATTAGTCAAAAAAATTGTTAATAGTTTTATGGCAGAGGCTTATTAAATATACAAATAAATGAATAACCTCGATCTATTGAATCCTGTTATTCAATGAAATGTCTTTCGTTTAACTTTGAGTCAGATAATCAATTCATTTAGAAGTTATAATTACTTCAGATGTGCTTAAATTAACCTGTTGTTCGCAATAATCTGGACGAATAGATTCAACATGATGTTGCAAAGCGCTATTCATTACCTGATAAAGCCGTGCAGCTTCATGTTTTACGTTGAAATCTTTCTCTACTTTTGCTCTTCCAGCAGTTCCAAATTTTGTTCGTAACTGGCAATCTTTGATTAATTCAGCGATACGAATTGTTAAAAGATTAGAATCACCGGGTGGAACTAAATAGCCACTAATACCATCTTCTACCAACTCACTGATACCCGCTATTTGAGTTGCTACCACTGGCACACCAGCAGCCATAGCTTCCATCAAGACAACTGGTATTCCTTCAGCAAAACTGGACATTACAAACACATCGGTTTGTTGGAAATATTTTCTGACTTCAGTTTGAGATTTATAGCCAACAAAATCTACATTCTGACTCAATCCTAACTTAACAGTCATTTCTTCCAAGTTTTTACGATCTTGTCCGTCACCAACTACAGTTAATAAAATATCGGGGTACTCTATTTTCAGAATAGCCAGACTTTCGAGTAAAATTGGTAAACCTTTCGCAGCAGCTATTCTACCTACATAAAGCAAGCGTTTCCCTAATTGCTGGTGAGAAACTAAGTTAAATAGAGAAGGATCTACACCGCAATGGATTATATGCATTCTATTCCATTTTTGAGTAGGTGCGAATATCATTCCTTGACTGCGAGCATAGTTACTAATACAACTTACAAATAATGCTCTTTCGATCTTTTCGTCAAGTCGCCATTGATACGCCTTAAAGAAAATATATGGCCCGTGTAACGTAAAACTATAGCTAAAA
>JBCCLY010000615.1:0-3170 GCA_039026655.1 Cyanobacteria bacterium P01_C01_bin.38
CTCGGAATTGAATACTTCCGCCGATGCTTGCCTAAAAAGGATGGGACAAGTTTATAAAAAGTTCAACGTTAGCGGTAGTAGTAGAGGTAAAGAAAATCGGCTAAGAATTTCCTTGAGCAACCAATGGGAACAGCGGAAAGCTAAGATATCTGAAGAAAACTCCGAACAGTTGTCAGTAAGTCAGGAAGAAAATAGTAGTCTCCAAGCTTTAGAGAGTCAAACGCCAATAGTGCAAAACTTACCAGCACGGGAATATAGCACTTTTGTGGGGCGAGAGCATGAATTGGCGCGATTGATGGAACTCTTGGATTACGGACATTCGGCTCATTTGATTAGCGTTGACGGCATTGGTGGGGTAGGTAAAACTACTTTAGTTATAGAAGTAGCTTATCGCTGTTTTGTTAACAAGGTACCTGCTTTTGAAGCCATTATCTTTACATCTGCCAAGCAAAATCATCTTACTTCTATCGGGCTTTTACCGAGATTGATTTATCAGCGTACTTTACGCGATATATGCCGAGAAATCGCTCGTGTTTTTGAGTTTACGGAAATCAATAATTTATCTTTGCAAGAACAAATTGAAGTTATCCGTCATAAACTTTCCCAAATTAAAACTTTATTGATTATTGATAACTTAGAAACTATTGAAGACAAGCAAGAAGTGCTTTCTTTTCTCTACGACTTACCACCAACAGTTAAAGTAATTCTTACTACCCGCGAACAAACATTATTCGTACCAATACGTCTTAATAGTTTGCCCAAAGAACACAGTTTACGGCTGATTCAAAACGAAGCTAGAGAGAAAAATGTAGAATTAACAAATGCCCAATCGCAGCAAATTTATGAAGCAGTAAGTGGAGTACCAGCAGCAATGATTTATGCTATCGGACAGATGGCTGCTGGCTATTTACTCGAAGACGTACTGGTATTAATTAAAAATCCTCAAGGTGATATTGCACGCTTTTGCTTTACTACTTCAATAAATCCTTTGAGAGACAAGCCACCATTATATTTATTAATAGCTCTAACTCTTTTTATTGGCTCAGTTACCAAGGAAACTTTAGCCAATGTAGCTTTCGAGAAACCAGATCCAATTGTCATATCTCAAAGCTTAGTAAAGTTACAACAACTTTCCTTGATTTATCGACAGCAAGAACGTTATTGTTTAGCAGCCTTGACTCGCGAATATGCTTGGGCAGAATTATATACAAATCCACAATTCGCGCAGGAAGTACGCCAGCGTTGGGTTAATTGGTATCTAAAATTTTCCGAATCATTTGAAGGCAAAGACTCGAAACAATGGCATTTAAGCTATGAAAATTTAGAAGCTGAATGGGAAAATCTGCAAGCAGTATTAGAATGGTGTATTTCTGAAAATAGATATTTTGATGTAAAAACATTGTGGTCGCGGATAAAAGGTTACGTTCATATCCGTGGATATTGGGATGAACGTTTAGAATGGACTGCTTGGTTAATTGAAGCTGCAAAGCGAGCGGGAGATTGGGCTGTAGCATTAGAAGTAATGTGCGATCGCGCTTCGACTTTGGTAAGGATGCGCTCTGTTGAGCAGTTGCAAGAAGCACAAGCGATATTAGAAGAAGCATGGGAATTACGACAGCATCAAACTTTAAGTTTTCAATTAGAGTTAGCTGCCAATATGGTAATTTTGCACGTTCATCTTTCACAATTGCAGCAAGCACAAGAATGGTTAACATTAAAGCAACAGCTTTTGAAACAAGCCAACCTTGATTCATCTAAATATCAGGAACAGCAAGTTCAGAATTTATATTACCAAGGACAGATATTTTATCGAGAAGAGGATTTAAGCCAAGCACAAACTATCTTTGAGCAAGCATTAATCGAAGCACAAAAAATAGACTGGCAAAAAGCAATCGCAGCTATTCATAATTGGTTAGCAGATATTGCGCTGTTAAACGGTGATTTTTCCACTTGCCGGAAACTTTTAGAATTTAGCTTACCAATGGCACAAAGGAACAAAGATAAGCGGATTATTGCTTACCATAAAGCAACATTCGCTAAACTTGAAAAAGCTAGTGGAAATGGATTTCAAGCCCATCGTTTAGCAAAAGAAGCAGCCGAAAGCTTCGATAGTTTAAAAATGAGTGCAGAAGCCCAAGAAATGTATGCTTTGCTCGCCAATTAAAACAATGGGTATTGGGGATTGGGTATTGGGGATTGGGCATTGGGGATTGGGCATAGGAGAGAGCAAGAGGGGGGAGCAAGAAGACAAGGAGAAATAATTACCAATTCCCCCATGCCCCATGCCCCATGCCCCATGCCCAATTACCAATTACCAACTACCAACTACCAACTACCAACTACCAACTACCTGCACAATTAGGAACAATCGGTAAGTCGGCACAAGGAGCAGGGTTAGTGTCTATAGGAATATCGGCACAACCAGCAATTTGAAGCGATGTATCTAAAACTCCTATCCCAAATATTTGTTCAAATAATGCCGTAGTTTTGTTAAAAGCTTGTCCATAAATTTGACGCATTTCTTCAGTTTCATTTACATTAGAAGTATGATTTAATGTGTAACCAAATAAGTAATTGGTATCATTAATATACTGTTGTAAATTCACCTCAAAATGAGCGTGCCAAACCGCATCAATTTCCAAGGTAGGAACCAATGCTGTTGCAGGATAAACCGACTTAAGATATAAAAATAATTTGTAGCGATTAATTGCCACTTGCGTTTTTTCAGGAGTCCATCCTTTGGAGGACATAAGTTTATATCCAACCATTTCTAGACTTAGGTTATTCAACTTATCCCAAAATGTGACTATTCTCATTTTTCTAATTATTTATAAACTATATATGGCGGGAGGATTTCTCTGCAAAATTTATCCTCTTTTTATATATCAGGATATTCAGAGCGTTTTTACGAAAAAGATAGTAATATTTTTTACTCTTTTAAAAATAAAATATTATAATTACTTACTTACATTCAGTTAAACTGACATCTTGCACCAGTGTCAGAAACCCGGTTTCTTGTCGTGAAAATACTATTATCTCGTTGTCTAACCTACAAGAAACCGGGTTTCTTTTAGGTTGTTGCGAATGGTGCAAGATGTCAGTTACTACCAACTTGCCGATAGTTAGAAATGCATCTATATATAAGAAGCAATGTTTATAAGAAAAAAAAA
>JBCCLY010000616.1:0-3167 GCA_039026655.1 Cyanobacteria bacterium P01_C01_bin.38
AATATCGGTACAATCAAATCTTCACGTTTAACTGCCATCATATGCACTCCTTGACACAAATCTTGAGCAATTTGTACCTGTTCGGCGGCGATTTTCATTCCTTCTTCTAAAGGGTTTTTCGCTTTTTCTAATCTATCAATTATATGGTCGGGAATTGTCACCCCAGGAACGCATTTATTGATAAACCGAGCATTTTTGGCTGACTTAAAAAGAAATATTCCCGCTAAAATTGGTTTGTTACAACCTGCGGCTATTTGAGTCATAAATTTATCCAAAAGTTCAAAGTCTGTAATCATTTGACTTTGGAAAAATTGCGCTCCTGCTTCTAATTTGCGCTCGAATCGCTTTTGTAAACCGCTCCAGCTACGACATTGTGGATCTACGGCAGCTCCTACGAATAAGTCGGTTGCTCCGTCGGGTAGTACTTTATCGTTACTATCTAAACCGCGATTAAGTTTATCTATTATTTGCAATAAACTTATTGATTTTAAATCGAATACGGTTTTTGCGTCGGGATGGTCGCCAGCTTTTGTAGGGTCGCCAGTTAAAGCTAAAATATTGCGGATGCCTAAAGCATCAGCGCCCATTAAGTCAGCTTGTAAACCAATGCGGTTTCTGTCTCGACAAGCCATTTGACATATCGGCTCAATTCCCTGTTGCTGTAAAATTACAGACGCTGCAAAAGAAGACATCCGTAAAACTGCGCGGCTACCATCGGTAATATTGACGGCATGAACTCTCCCCTTAAGAGTCGCCGCCATTTCTATCATGTGTTGTGGATTACCGCCTTTCGGTGGTGCTACTTCAGCAGTAATTAGGAATTCCCCTGCTTGTGCTGATGCACGAAATGTTGTTAATTTAGTCGGATTTAAGGTACCAAGCATAACTTTTTAATTCGATACTTGGTACAGCTCTATCACATATAACTCTCCGAGGAAAGTTTATAAAGGCATAGAGAAGCCTAATGCCGACTTTACTTTACTTAAAGTTTCATTGGCGATCGCCTCGGCTTTTTCTCTACCGTCGCGCAAAACCTGCTCTAGATAAGCTTTATCGTCCATCACGGCTTGGTATTTCTCTTGAATGGGTTGTAGAGCGTTAACGGCAGTTTCTGCCAACAAGGGCTTAAATTGTCCCCAACCCATATCCTGACATTCTGCTGCTACTTCTTCTTTGGTTTTACCCGAAAGCAGCATATACAGCGTTAGTAGGTTATTACATTCAGGGCGATCGGGATTATCAAATTCTACACCGCGCACGGGGTCTGTTTTACAGCGTTTGATTTTCTTGGTAATTTCTGCTGGGGTATCTGTCAAATTGATCCGACTTAATTCTGAAGGATCGGACTTAGACATTTTACTGGTACCGTCTGTCAAACTCATTACCCTCGCCCCTTCTTTACGAATTATGGGTTCTGGTAATTTTAATACAGGTTTTTCCGGCTTACCGAATTGATAATTAAATCTATTGACAATATCTCGCGTTAATTCTAAGTGTTGTTTTTGGTCTTCACCTACAGGAACTTTGTCAGCTTGATACAGTAAAATATCCGCAGCCATCAGTACGGGATAATCCAGTAAACCCACATTAACGTTTTCACCTTGCTTGATTGCTTTTTCCTTGTACTGAATCATATCTTCCAACCAGTTAAGGGGAGTGATACAGTTAAACAACCAAGTTAATTCGCTGTGAGCGGGAACGTGAGACTGTACGAAGATAGTAGAATAATTTAAATCCAATCCACAAGCTAGATAAATCGCAGCCAAATGATAAGTATTTTTTGCCAGAGCTTTAGGATCTTGCGGTACGGTAATCGCGTGTAAATCTACAATACAAAAATAATTTTCATATTCATCTTTATACTGATTCTGAATTTCTATCCAGTTGCGAATAGCTCCTAAATAGTTACCTAAATGTAGATTACCAGTTGGTTGTACACCAGAAAAAACTCGTTGCTTAGCCATATTAAATCAGTGAACAGTTATCAGTGAACAGTGAGCAGTGAACAGTTATCAGTTAACAATTATCAATTAATAATCAACAGTTTAGAAATTGATTCGGGGTTTTGATTCCCTATGTGATTCAGGTTTATACCGCTACTGTTAAGGTATTATTGCAGAACGCCATTATTTAATAACTGAGGGCATTCATTCCCCAAAATATACCTCAATTACTGCTCACTGCTCACTGCTCACTGCTAACTGCTCCCTACTCCCTACTCATTACTCACTCCTAACTCCTAACTCCTAACTCCTAACTCCTAACTGAATTATGCGCGAATTATATCCACCCAGAGAAGCTTATCAAGAAGGTAAATTAAAGGTTTCCGATTTACATACGATCTATTTTGAAGAGTCGGGAAATCCGCAGGGTAAACCAATTGTAGTATTGCATGGCGGCCCTGGCGGTGGATGTCCGAATTATTATCGCCAGTATTTTAATCCCGAAAAGTGGCGTGTGATAATGTTCGATCAGCGCGGTTGCGGTAAAAGTACCCCTCATGCAGAATTACGGGAAAATACAACTTGGGATTTAGTCGGCGATATTGAAAAAATCCGCGAGCATTTAAAAATAGATAAATGGGTTGTGTTTGGTGGAAGTTGGGGAAGTACTCTTTCTTTGGCTTATAGCGAAACTCATCCACAGCGCTGTACGGGTTTGATTTTACGCGGTATTTTTATGTTGCGTCAAAAGGAATTACATTGGTTTTATCAGGAAGGTGCAAGTAATATTTTTCCCGATGCTTGGGAGGAATATTTAAAGCCAATTCCTCTAGAAGAAAGAGGTGATTTGTTAAATGCTTATTATAAAAGATTGACTAGTGAAGATGGAAAAGTCAGGTTAGAAGCCGCAAAATCTTGGTCAATTTGGGAAGCAAGTACGAGTAAATTATTGCTAGACAAATCTTTAATGAATAGGTTTGGTGAAAGTGCTTTTGCGGATGCTTTCGCCAGAATTGAATGTCATTATTTTGTAAATAAGGGATTTTTTGAACGAGAAGATCAATTACTTTTAAATGTCGATAAAATCCGTGATATTCCGGCTGTGATTGTGCAGGGAAGATACGATGTAGTTTGTCCGATGGTGTCAGCTTGGGAATTACACAAAGTTTGGCCAGAAGCTGAGTTTATTGTAGTTCCAGATGCGGGACACTCGATGACGGAACC
>JBCCLY010000617.1:0-3163 GCA_039026655.1 Cyanobacteria bacterium P01_C01_bin.38
AAATGTTGGATTTTAAACACTCCTCAATTATTAACGCACCTGTAGAAGTCGTTTGGAATTTTCACCAAAGGGCTGATGTTGTTAAACTTTTGATTCCACCCTGGCAATCAATACAAGTAATTCGTCGGGAGGGAGGATTTGCTATTGGTGCTAAAACGGAATTTCGCTTGTTTTTAGGGCCATTATCTATTACTTGGGTAGCAAGTCATACTCAATGTGAAGAATATCATTTTTTCGTTGAAGAACAAATATCAGGACCTTTTGAGTATTGGCGACATCACCATAAGTTTGAACAAGAAAATGGTAAAACTCGATTAACTGATGAAATTACTTTTTCGTTGCCTGGTGGTGATTCGGCAGATTTTATCAGTGGTTGGTTAGTTAAATCGCAATTAGACGGAATGTTTCGCTATCGTCATCAAGTTACAAAAAGAGAATGTGAATGAATCAATTAACAATTAACAATTAACAATTATCAATTATCAATTATCAATTATCAATTAACAATCATCAATTTAACTTTTTTCTGTTCCCCATTCCCTATTCCCTATTCCCTTTTCCTAAAATAATGCAATGGTACGTATACAATCCAAAACTTTAACTTTAGAAGAATTTCTTGGATTACCAGAAGTCAAACCTGCAAACGAATACATTGATGGGCAGATAATTCAAAAACCTATGCCACAAGGTAAACACAGTATATTACAGGGTGAATTAGTTACTACTGTTAATTCAATAACCAAATCAAAACGAGTTGCATTAGCTTTCCCTGAATTGAGATGCACTTTTGGTGGACGTTCAATTGTACCAGATGTAGCAGTGTTTACCTGGGAACGCATACCTTTAGATGAAAACGGCGATATTGCCAATGTATTTCAAAATCCCCCAGATTGGACTATTGAAATTCTTTCTCCAGATCAAAGCCAAACTAAAGTAACAGGAAATATTTTGCATTGTCTAAAACATGAAACTAAACTAGGTTGGTTAATTGACCCTGAAGAACGTTCTATATTAGTATTTCCATTAGGACAGCAACCAGAATTATTACGAAAAGTTGATGATTTATTGCCCGTTCCCGGTTTTATAAAAGAATTACGGTTAACAGTTGGCGATATCTTTGATTGGCTAAAATTATAAAAAAATAATATGAGTTTCAAAATTTTATTTCCTAAGAAACCCGGTTTTTTCAAAAAACCGGGTTTCTTTATCTGTAATTATCCTAATAAATTTATCTAAATTATTCTTTTGGTAAAGAAAATATGAAATTACGTCCAACATAGTTGTATTAAATTGTTATGCATATGATAATACTTATAGTTTTTCATCAGCAATAACACTGAAATATCACGCCATAAACAATCCTGTTATGGCAGTGATTTTCCTGTTTATTGTTTTGTAAGTATTATTTGTAAAGATTAATTAAATATGACATTTTTTAATAGAAAATTAGCTCGCCGAAAAGCTTTGCAATCAGCTTTGGTGAGCAGTATTTTGTTGTTCAATATGAAATCATCATTAGCAAATCCAGATATAGAACAAAAGACTAAAAATACTAATTCTGCAAATAAAAAATCTCTTCAGCTTGCTAAAAATAAAGTCTGCCCCAAGGCAAACTTGTTACCTATACGTTCTTTTAAGACAGCAAAATACTATGTTTATATTTGTAGGGGAGATAATAAAAATATGCAAGGATATTACGTTCTTATTCCAAAAAATTTAGATAATAAAATAACAGTACCTATTACTAAGAAAGTAAGAGAAATTTATATTGCTAGGAATAATGAATTAGCTTACATAATTACACCTTATGAAATGGTAATAACTAAACGTGGTAGAGTTATTCACGGAGAAGAAGTCACAACTGCCGTAAAAGCAAATGGTCAATCTTTAGCAAAAGGTTGTCCTAAAGGTAACAATACTTTTGCTAAAGCACAAACTAAAAACTTTTTTATTTATATTTGCGGTAATGAAAATCCTAGTAGCTATGTAACTGTTGCAAGAAAAAGTAATCGAAGAGTGAATCTTCCATTAACTTTAGGGAAACAAAACAATGCAAAAGCCAATCGATATGTAGCTACAAACGGCAATATACGTTTTGTTCTTACTAACAAAGTATTAAGAGTTTCTCGCGGCGGTAGAAATGTGGTGAAAGAGAGAGTTTTGAAGTGGGAGTGATGGGGAGTTAGGAGTTAGGAGTTAGGAGTTAGGAGTTAGGAGTTGGGAGTTAGGAGTTAGGAGTTAGGAGTTAGGAGTTAGGAGTTAGAATTCCCCAATGCCCAATGCCCAATGCCCAATGCCCAATGCCCAACTACCAACTACCAACTACCAACTACCAACTACCAACTGATTCAACCCAATCCAAAATAGCTTGGTTTATTTGTTCGGGACATTCATCGTGGGGAAAATGTCCGACGTTTTCAATGGTTAGCAACTGTACATTTTTGTTGTAACTGGCGAATCCCGAAGCTAGTGTATAGGGAATAATTCTATCTTTTTCTCCCCAAATCAAAAGTGTGGGAATTGTTAAGTTTGACAACATATTTTTGACATTTGGGCTGTAATCTGGATTATTTCTAGATTTTACAAGAGCAGTAAAAGCACGAGATGAACCTCTATCTTCGGGAGGTTTTGCAAATATCTCTATCAATTCCTCAGTAACAGCTTCAGGATTAGTGTAAGCTAAATTCACGCCGCGACGCAGCATATTAGGTTGGCGTAATAAGTGAAATATTGCTTTGATTAATAAGGGATTTGCAACAAAACTTTTGATTGCTGCCACCAAAGGGTATAAAAATGTAGGGATAGCTTCTTTTTCTATATTTGGGTCTGGTAAACTCATCATTATCAGACCTTCAACCATTTCAGGATATTTTGCAGCTACGGCTAAGGAAATCAACGAACCGATAGAACTACCTATTAATATTACAGGTTTACGAATGAAAGCTTTCCAAAAATCGTATGCTTGCTCTACCCATAAATCTACGCTGTAATTAGCTGGTGCTTTTTCCGAAGCTCCAAAACCCAACATATCTAGAGCATAAACTGTATGGCGATCGCCCAATATTTCTAAATTATGTCGCCAATGACCGATGCTTGCACCAAAACCATGCAGCAACATTAAAGGATGAGATTTTGTAATATTTTTTATAAAATTTTTTTCTAT